>JALQVX010000317.1 GCA_023263555.1 Crocinitomix sp. | reverse complement strand
TGTTCATCCAGGTGGAAAAGTTGACGTTTGCTCAACGGCAAACCAAGACAATCCAATGATGAAAGGAATCGGATGTGGAGGAACACCTATTTTAGGATTAGACGTTTGGGAACATGCGTATTACTTAAAATATCAAAACAGACGTCCTGATTATGTGAATGCTTTTTTCAACGTAATTAATTGGGATGAAGTGTCACGCAGATACGCTGCTGGAAAATAAGTTCCGCTTAAACAGAACTAAACCGTCTTGACTTCGTTGTTAAGACGGTTTTTTTTATAATTTTAATGCATGAAAAAAATGAATGCACTTGCTTGGCAGTCACTCTCTATGATTGCACTCGTCTTTTTTTTAGGATCATGCTTGAAAGATAAAACAGTTCCTTATAATGTGACAAGCGGAGAATGTACGGAAATCATTTCCTATTCAGCTCACATTCGTCCTATTATTGAAGCTTCATGCAAAACAGGTTTAGGAGGTGGAACAGGATGCCATGATGCGTGGATTGACAATTACGACCCCATCAAATCGTACATGATTAACGGTAAATGGCAAAATGCTGTTCTCATTGAAAAGACCATGCCTTTAATTCCAAACGCATTCGGAATTGACTCACTTTCTGCCGAAGATCTACAGACTATGAAATGTTGGATTGATCAAGGTTATCCGCAAAACTAATTGCTCCGCTCATTTAATCCCTCCTAACAAAAAATCCTACTTCCTAATTTATTACCTTTGCGGCTTTGAATAGACGTATAGGTTATGGAATATAATTTTAGAGAAATAGAAACAAAATGGCAAAAGTATTGGTTAGATCACAAATCTTACCAAGCCGAAGACCCAGGAACAGCAGGAACAGTTAAACCTAAATATTATGGTCTATCCATGTTTCCATATCCTTCTGGCGCGGGTTTGCACGTTGGTCATCCACTCGGTTATATTGCTTCAGATATCTATGCGCGATACAAGAAATTACTCGGCTTTAATGTTTTACATCCAATGGGATATGATTCATTTGGTTTGCCTGCCGAACAATACGCTATTCAAACAGGCCAGCATCCAGCGATTACCACTGAGCAAAACCTAAAACGTTACCGCGAGCAACTCGATAAAATTGGATTCTCATTTGATTGGGATCGGGAAGTGCGAACTTCTGACCCCTCTTATTATAAATGGACGCAGTGGATTTTCAAACAATTATACAATGCATGGTATAATCAAACCGCAAATAAAGCACAGTCGATTGATGATTTGATGGTGATTTTTGAAAACGAAGGAAATGCGGATATAAAAGCGGCAAGTGCACCAACTGAACTTTTTTCTGCAGCAGAATGGAAAGCTTTTTCGGAGAAAGAAAAGCAAGCTATTTTGATGAATTATCGCTTGACCTATTTGGCCGATTCATGGGTGAATTGGTGTCCTGCACTCGGAACGGTTTTGGCGAATGATGAAATTAAAGATGGCGTTTCAGAAAGAGGCGGACATCCTGTTGAGCAAAAATTAATGCGTCAATGGAGTATGCGCATTACGGCGTATGCCGATCGTTTAATTCAGGATTTAGATGCCGTAGATTGGACCGATTCGATTAAAGATCAACAACGCAATTGGATTGGGAAATCAGTTGGAGCTTCGGTTGTTTTTAAAACAGAAGCCGGTGAGCCAATTGAGGTCTTTACCACACGACCGGATACAATTTTTGGCGTTTCTTTTATGGTACTTGCTCCAGAACATCCATTGGTTGAAACAATTACTACCGATAAATTTAAAGACGCCATTGCGACCTATCAAAAACAAACCAGTTTAAAAACGGAACGTGACCGTCAAGCAGATGTAAAAACAATTAGCGGTGCCTTTACGGGCGCTTATGCTTTGCACCCATTTACAGGAGATAAAATCGAGATTTGGATTGCCGATTATGTCTTAGCAGGTTATGGAACAGGAGCTGTTATGGCGGTGCCATGCGGTGATCAACGTGATTATGATTTTGCAGGACACTTCGGTATTGAGATTAAAAACATTTTTAAGGATGTTGACATTAGTGAACAAGCCTATACAGAAAAGGATGCCATTATTACGAACTCTGACTTTCTAACCGATTTACCTGCGAAAAAAGCAATCAAATTAGCTGTTTTCGAAATTGAAAAAAGAGGTTTTGGTAAAGGTCAAACGAATTTTAGATTGCGTGATGCCGTTTTCTCGAGACAACGGTATTGGGGTGAACCGTTCCCGGTTTATTATAAAGATGGTACGCCATATTTGGTCGCGGATGATCAATTGCCCGTTACCCTGCCTGAAGTGGATAAATATTTGCCAACTGAAGATGGTGAACCGCCTTTGGCGCGTGCGACAAAAGATGCATGGAATGTCTTTGAAGGGGATCGTATGGAGTATAATACTATGCCAGGTTGGGCAGGCTCTTCTTGGTATTTCTTGCGTTATATGGATCCACACAATGAAGAAGCCTTTGTTTCGAAAGAAAAGGCCGATTATTGGAACCAAGTGGATTTATATATTGGTGGATCTGAACATGCTACGGGACATTTGCTTTATTCTCGTTTTTGGACGAAGTTCTTGTTTGATATGGGATTCATCTCTTTCAATGAGCCGTTTAAGAAGATGATTAATCAGGGTATGATTTTGGGGAGAAGTAGTTTTGTTTATAGAGACAAAGCATCTGGCAAATTTGTTACTGCTGAGAAAAGACACGAATTTGAAACATCCCAATTACATGCAGATATTCATCTTGTTGATAACGATAAATTAGATATCGAAGCATTTAAAAAATGGCTCCCTGAATATAAGGACGCTGAATTTATATTGTCAGAGGAAGGAACATATACATGTGGACACGAAGTAGAAAAAATGTCCAAATCCAAATACAACGTTCAAACACCTGACGAGCTTGTAGAAAAATTTGGAGCAGATACCTTGCGTTGTTATGAGATGTTTTTAGGTCCTTTAGAACAAGCAAAACCTTGGGATACAAAGGGCATCAATGGCGTTCACAATTTCTTGCGCAAATTCTGGCGTTTATTCCATGATGCGGAAAATAATTTTGAAGTGAGTGATGCAGCACCTTCGAAAGAGGCGTTGAAAACCTTGCACAAAACCATCAAAAAAATTCAGGATGATTTAGAGCGTTTTTCGTTCAATACGGCGGTTTCAAACTTCATGATTGCAACAAATGAATTAACAGAGCAAAAATGCAATAATCGCGCAATTTTATCCGAATTATTGATTTTGTTAACACCCTATGCACCGCATATTACAGAAGAATTGTGGAGTCAACTAGGAAATACAGAAAGCATTACAAAAGCAACCTTCCCTACATTTAATCCTGATTATTTGATCGAGGCCGAATTTGCATATCCGGTTTCCTTTAATGGAAAAATGCGTTTTACATTGCCTTTGCCAACTGAATTCACAAAAGAAGAGGTTGAAAAAGCGGTTTTAGCAAATGAACAAACCATCAAATATTTGGACGGCAATGCACCTAAGAAAATGATTGTCGTTCCCGGGCGAATTGTAAATATTGTGATCTAATATTAAACCATTTTGTTTTTCCATGGTCTTAGCATAACTAAACAGGCCGGTGGAAAAACGAAATGAACTCCCTTCTTTCGAAATTATCTATTCCGATCATTCAAAAATGGTCTTTAATCTTTGTTTGAACTATCTTAAAAACGAAGCCGTTGCAGAAGATTTAACACAAGAAGTGTTTGTTAAGATTTATCATAAAATGGATACATTTCACGCAGATGCGCAACTCAAAACGTGGATATACAGATTAACCATCAACACGTGCTTAGATTTTTTGCGGGCACAAAAGAGTAAGAAACGATTTGGATTTCTTTTTTCATTGTCCCGTTCACAAACCGAATATGATAAAGCGTTGACAGAATTCAATCATCCTGGAGTTCTTCTTGAGCATAAAGAAAGGACAGCACAGGTTTTTAAACTAATCGATCAATTGCCTGATCGTCAAAAAACAGCTCTTTTGTTGCACGTAACGGAGGGGTTAAATTTAGAAGAAATCGCAGAAATTATGAGCGCGACACCAAAGGCAATTGAATCGTTATTAGGACGGGCACGCGTAACACTAAAAAAAAATCGGATCAACGAGGGGAACTCATAAAAGAAACGTCTTAGAAAATAAGCACATGCAATATGAAAGAAATAGACTTGCTTAAAAAAATAGAAAAGGTAGCGACACCGCCCTCTCTTTTAACACGAATTGAAGCCCAGCTTAATCAGGGAGTCGAACTCCTTTCTCGCAATTGGTTGGTTTTTTCGTATGGCTGTATCGCCGCACTTTTAATCGTTAATATTAGCTTATTTTCAGGACAATTCAGCACACCCTATTCTCCAACCGAGACGGTAAACTTGGTAGATGAAATGAATCTTTCACCTTCGAATCAATTGTATAATGACTAGAATTAGCCCACTTAAAATCGCGGTTGTTATTTTGGTCCTCATTAACCTTTCTACTTTTGCGTTTTTCTTTTTTATGCGACCGCCTCATCACAGAGAACCGCCAAAACAAACCATAATAGATAAGCTTCGTTTTGATTCGGAACAAATTGAAGCGTACGATCTATTGATCACAGCACATCAATCAGCCATTCGCATTGCAGACGAGCGTATTCGTGAGGCGAGAAATGAACTCTATGCGTTGTTAAGCGCTGACACTTCACCTGAACGAGTAGACAGCGCTAAATGGAAAATTTCGAACATTCAATATGAAATCGAAACCATTCACTTCAATCATTTTTTGGAAATAAAAAGGATCTGTAAAGAAAACCAATCACCTTATTTTAAAGATCTTACAAGCGAATTAGAATCTTTATTTAATTCTGCACTTATCAAACCAGCATGATGCGTTTTTTCCTTATACTGTTCTCCTTTTTCACACTGATTGCACGTGCAGAACTTGTGTTGCAATTCATTCCGGTTTATAAAGGCGTGCCCATTGAATTAGGAAAAAATCAAGGCGAGATACAAATCGAAACCTTCCGTTTTTATATCAGTCATATCCACCTTCTCCACAACGAAAAACCCGTTTGGACATCTTCGGAAAATGCTCACTTGATTGATTTAGAAGATGTACATAGCTTGTCTATCCTTCTCCCCGAAACACTTAAAAAAATTAACGCAATCTCATTTGCTTTAGGTATCGATAGTTTAACCAATGTTTCAGGTGTTATGGGTGGAGATTTGGATCCAACAAAAGGCATGTATTGGTCATGGCAAAGTGGTTATATCAATTTTAAATTGGAAGGAGTGCGCGCAGAAAACACGACGTCAAGACCATTTAATTATCACCTCGGCGGTTATTCCGGTGAAAAAAACTGTCTTCAATATGTATCCTTAGAAATAGCAAAAAATGACACGCTGAAAATTGATTTTGACCTCTCTTCTTTTTTGGCAGAACTTGATCCCAATCATCCATCTTCTATTATGTCACCTGGTATTGATGCTGTTGCAATCTCAAAAATTGCAGCGACAAACTTTAAACGACATGCGGCAAATTAGAGCGATTGGATTTTTACTTTTATTCCTTGCTGTCATTGTCGGTGTAGGGTTTAAAGGAGCATTTGAACCGCATTATTTTCAACCGATCTATCCACCATCATGGCCACAGCCCGTGTATGATTTTAATAAGAACCCTTTAAATAAGGAAACCGTAGACTTAGGTCGTCGTTTGTTCTATGATCCAGTCCTTTCGGCGGATAGCACTATTTCTTGCGCGAGTTGTCATTTATCCTTTTCTGCCTTCACCCATGTCGATCATGCTCTCAGTCATGGTATTGGAGATTCGATTGGAGACCGGAACGCACCCGCTTTAATGAATTTAGCATGGAACAAATCCTTTATGTGGGATGGAGCGATTCATCACCTCGATTTTCAAGCGCTTGGTCCCATTGAAAACCCGACGGAAATGGGCGAAACCATTTTACATGTTATTCAGAAAATAAAGCGATCAACAACCTATTCGCAGCGCTTTTTCCAAGCCTTTGGTGATTCTATTGTAACCGCTGAGCATCTATTAAAGGCTTTATCTCAATTTCAACTCACATTTATTTCAGCGAACTCTAAATACGATCAAGTTCAGCGCCATGAGCCCGAAGTTGCATTCACTGCTCAGGAAAAAAATGGTTATCTCCTATTTAAAAATAACTGCGCAATTTGCCATGCAGAACCGCTTTTCACGACTGGAGAATTTGCCAATAATGGCTTACCATTGGATACAATCCTCTTTGATTTTGGTCGTTATGGAATCACTGAAAACAAGGCTGATTTGCGCAAATTTAAGATTCCCACCTTGCGCAATATTGAATATTCATATCCTTATATGCATGATGGAAGATTTAAAAAACTCAGTCAAGTAATTGACCATTATACGGATGGTATAGATCAAACTGAAACCTTAGCCACACCCTTGAAGACCTCAATCCAACTCACATCCAATGAAAAGGTTGATTTAATTGCCTTTTTACTCACCTTGAGTG
>JALQVX010000305.1 GCA_023263555.1 Crocinitomix sp. | reverse complement strand
CTTACCATTTCGAACAGAGAAGTTAAGCCAACTTGCGCAGATGGTACTGCCCTTTTAAGGGTGGGAGAGTATGTAGATGCCTCTTTTAAGCCTCATTCCTTTATTGGAGTGAGGCTTTTTTTATGCGCTAGATTTTTTGTTGGGGCTTTTGTATGTTCACACGAAGGGAATCGTGCGGGAGCCATGGTTTTTGAGGTGATACGGAGCGGTTCTTGTGGGAGCTGCAAAAGGGATAGAAGCGGCAGCTCTCGGCATAGCCGAGACTATAGCGGCAAGCCCGACCCCGTAATGGAATGAAGGGGATTGCCCAATCCTCTATACTTTATCTGGAAATTGATCAGAAAGGCATGTTAATAACCTCTTTTGGAGTTCTCATTAATGGAGTTCATAAATGCTTAATTTAGCGTAACTAAAAAAGGGGTGGTTCGTTAATATTAAAAGTTTTATTTTGTTGAGCATGAGGCAAATTTACATATTGTTTTTATTGATTGGGAATATTGGATTGGGACAAGATTGGGAGGGTTTTAGTGGCGAAGAGCGCGCTTTTTTCTATCATCAAACGCGAAGAACTGAAGTTTTAAGATTAGAGTTATTCAACCTGTTTGAATATGCCGACTCTATTCCTTATATCAACGATACACTACCGGACTACGGATATGTAGAAAGACAGATTGTCGCAGACAGGTCATTGCTTAGTTTTCATTCAGAAGAAATTCCTAGACAATCACAGGGGGTGGTGATGGATTTAGCTACTCGTTATGCGCTTTGGGAATTAGCTAAGGTCTTACAATTTAGAAATTCTACAGCTGAAGCTGACAAGCCTCTGAAAGAAAAATTAAAGCGATTTGAGCAGTTAGTAATAGAGGAGGCGCCACAGAAAGCAGTTCGAACTATTACTAGTGGAGAATATGTATTAGTAAAGAACATAGACCAATACTTTGCACCATCACTTACTGTTTCGGACAAATTAGCGGTTATTTTAAATTCAGGTTTTACACAATCGGAGCAGATGTTGATTATCAATGCAGTGATGACGGCAGAGCAAAAATATGTCAATGAGCGAGTAAAAGAAATTTATTATCAGTTAGGAGGGACGGAGCAGTTGGGTGTAAATTTATTGTCTGCAGTTGGTGATGGCAGCAATCGGGCTGAGATAGTTGGAGGCTTCAATACACCTTATACGATTGGTTTACCAGATGAGAAGGGGCTGTTTCGTTTTAAAGTGATAGAGTATGAAAATAAGGAACGTGAGCGTACAGATTTAGTAATAAAGTCGATTTTGCAGTATGATTTTACGACAGTAGCAGATAGAAATACAATAGTACATGTTGACGTGTTTGGTTATCATCCAGAAAGGCAAACGACCATAGCTATTCAAAAGGGGGCAAATTCCTATGTATTATTTGGTAAAAATGAACACCGATTGGTTTCGCCCGATTCTTCATTCGGTGAAGGGACGACCTATTGGAGATTAATGCAATCTCTAGAGCGCGATTATATAGCGCGAATAAAAGAGGATTTATACGGTAAAAGAGGATACGAGTACCAAATTGATTTGTACGAGCAGAAGATTGAAAAAACGAAATTACAGATTAAGGCGACCGAGATACGGTTAGATAAATTGCGTCATACGCCAGAAGGTAAGCCAAAAATCAAGAAGAAGAAGCTAAAGAAGAAGAATTTAGGTATGTCTGATCAAGCAGGTAAAGGGCATCCCACGAGCGCACTTAGCAAATTAGATAAGAAAAAGAATATTGAGCAGAATCGTTTGATACAACTTAATAATCAATTAGATGGTCAGAAATCAACTTTAGCAGAACTTAAGGAAGATATGGAAAAGGCTTATGAAAATTTGGTAAAATATGAGACTAGGCTTGATTTTATGAGAAAGAACATTGGTTATACGATTATGGAGTATACCTATGATAATGATCTGTATACATTTAAGGATGGTGCAACATTTAATTATTCAACACAGGATTTCACTTTTCCTGCTGCTGAGCGAGAAGAAAGTTTTGGCGTTTATCACATCAGTTTTGGTAAAGCAGTATTAGACGAGAAGTTGGATGAGAATTTTGCACATATTCATGTTACGGATCGATTATCAGATGCCGAGTATAATTTATCACGAATCATACGTTACGGTGATGAAGAAAAGATGACTCCATCCGATTCGCTTCAAATTAGAGAATTATTTTCGTATTGGTCTACACACAAGGGAAGTAGCAGGTTAATTTTAAAAGCAGGGGGGATAGGAAATAAAGAAGATGGTTCAATAAAAAGAGAAAGTAACCAAGAATCAATTGGATTTGACGCAGCGCAATTCAAAAATATGGATCAGTTACATTATTACGCTCAATTTAAAGGAGAAATGGAGATCGTTGTAACCGCTTATACTGGTGATATGTTAACCGAAAATTTCTCCTTTTATGAACCGGTATATCTGAAACTAAAAGCAAAATACCCAACATTGACGAAGGCTGATTTCTATACCGCTATGTTGGCTAAACAGTCGGCGAAGAAGTGGCTAGAATACCTCAATAAGTTGGCTGAAAGATGGTTGGTTAATAATGGAGATCGAAAGGCAGTGATGGCGCAAATTAAAAAGTTGAAGGTTTCAAAAGTATTTGTTTCTGATGATTCAATTCAATTGAATGTTCCCGATTTGTAAAGAAAAAGTACACGAAAATTAGTTTCAGATTCTTTCTTTATCAGGCTCTTGAAAATGCATTTATTTATGCTAATTTTGCACTGTGTTAGAAGAGAACGAAAATAATATGCCCTTTCTGGACCACCTTGAAG
>JALQVX010000294.1 GCA_023263555.1 Crocinitomix sp. | reverse complement strand
GGGTCTTTTGTACTCGAGGCGGGACTTGAACCCGCACGTCCTAATGGACACAAGATTTTAAGTCTTGCGTGTCTACCAGTTCCACCACTCGAGCATCCTTTCTTCAACTTTCTTCGAGTGAAGCTTCTTTGAGAAGCGAACACTGAGCGATCCCGATTTCTATCGGGACGAAGTGTGAGCGGGAGACGGGGTTCGAACCCGCGACCTCGACCTTGGCAAGGTCGCGCTCTACCAACTGAGCTACTCTCGCAATTTGGAATTTTATTAGCAAAGAACTTTTTCTTTGCGGGCGACAAATATACTACTATTTCTTAAATAAAAAAGATTTGTAATCTAATTTCTTTATTTTTTTTGCAGTTTTTTTACTTGAGCTTTTTTTGCACATTCTTAATGTGCATCTGATGAATCATTCCATCCGCCAAACCGATCTTAGGCACAGATAGTTCCGGGCTTTTTAACTGTTTTAAAATCTTTAGAAAGATCTTTGAGGCAGGAACAATAACATCTGCTCTATCCGACTTCAATTGGTACTTCGCAATACGTTTTGAAAGTGTCAACGAACGTAAATCTGAACTCAATTCTTTTAATTCTTGTGTTTGAATGGTTTCTGAACCACGCTTACCCAATAATTTATGCATATTATTGATGTTTCCGCCCGTTCCAAAAACAGTATAATTCGTATTTTCTTTTACATTTTCAGTGAGCCAAGTATTGATTTCATCCCAAATATCTTCGGCAACTTTCTTTTTTAATAAACGAATAGTACCCACTTTAAATGATTTGGAATGCTGTTTTTCACCTTGGTAAAAAACGGAAACTTCTGTACTTCCTCCACCAACATCTATCACAATAAAGGGTTTGGTTAAATCAAAATCAAGCAATAGAAAAGATGAAAAAATAATATCTGCTTCTTCTTCTCCGTCAATAATTTCAATTGAAACACCCGTCTCGCGCGCAATCATTTCTTGGATCTCCAAACCATTTTCAGCTTCTCGCATTGCGGAAGTTGCACATGCCCGTAATTCTACAACATTAAAAACTTCAGCGATTAGTTTAAATGCCATTATGGCCTTCATAAATGCCTTTGCTTTTTTTGGCGAAATTACACCTGTTTCGAATACTTCCATTCCCAGACGCAAAGGGATCCTTACGTATGATATTTTTTTAACGATTTGCGAATCATTCGATTTCATTACTTCTCCAATTAGAAGTCGTGCCGCGTTTGTACCAATGTCTATTGCTCCAAATTTCATTTAATTGCTCTGTCTTTCTTGTAATGTTTTAAGATTCATTAGTTTACCTTAAAACGGACTTAGTCATCCTTTAATTTGTCCTTAAAATAATTATAAATTTCTGATTGTGCGTTGAATTTATGCGTAAGGTCCGATTTCACGTTTTTGTTCTTTTGCAAACTGTCAACGGCTCTCGCTTTTTGATTGTCGTTCATGTAAGAATCCAGCATATATTTTAAATCGGCCTGTATTTCAGTATCATATATTGGTGTTGTCACCTCAATTCTACGGTCGATATTTCGGGTCATCCAGTCGGCAGAAGAGATGAAATATTTTTCGTTGCCTCCATTATTAAAGACTATGATTCGTGTATGTTCCAAGTATTGCCCAACCACACTGCGGACCACAATATTTTCACTCAATCCTTGAATACCTGGCACAAGGGCACAGATTCCTCGAATGATACAATTGATTTTTACGCCTGCAGCAGATGCTTCGTAGAGTTTTCGAATAATCTTCGGGTCCACCAAATTATTCATCTTTAACGTAATCAAACCCAACTCCCCATTCTTCGCTAACTTTATTTCTGTATCAATTAGTGTAGTCAATTTTCTTCTGACATTAAAGGGCGAAACAATGAGTTCTCGAAACATACTCCGGTCAATATTGTTTTTAAAGATTCTAAAAATCTTTTCAACCTCACGCGTCAAGTTTTTATTTGAAGTAAGGAGCGAACAATCGGTATAGATTTTAGCCGTTTTCTCATGAAAATTTCCAGTTCCAATATGTGCAATGTATTGGAATTTTTCTCCTGATTTTCGTTTAATTAAAAAAAGTTTAGAATGCACTTTAAGATGTTGTACTCCAAATAATACATTTACGCCATTGTCTTCTAAATAATTTGACCAATAGATATTGTTGGATTCGTCAAATCGTGCTTTGAGTTCGATAATTGCCGTCACCTTAACGCCATTTTGCGCGGCAGAAATTAAGGCGTTAATGATTTGAGATTTGGGAGCTACACGATACAAATTAATCTTTATCGAAACCACTTTTGGATCAATAGCAGCTTCACGTAATACATCAATAACGTGCTGAAAAGCTTGGAAAGGATAGGTTAATAAAACATCTTTTGATAAGATCGTTTTAATAAGTGGTTCATTCGAATGGTTAAAATCTGGATGAGGTAATGATTTTCGCTTCGGGAAGGTGAAGGTAGGAATTCCAAAATCAGGAAATTTCATAAAATCCTTGAAATTGTGATAGGTGCCTCCCGGAATAATATTCCCCCCAGGTTGAAGCTTAAGCGCGTCCATCAAATATTGTAATTGATCAATTGGCATGGCCGAATCGTATACAAATCGAACAGTATCCCCCTCTTTCCGCATTTCGACGCTTTCTTTCATCTTGTCCAAATAACTCTTCGAAATATCGTCATCTACATCTAACTCAGCATCTCGTGTAATCTTAAATGCATGAGCCTGTATGGTGTCGAATTTGAAGATGGAAAAAATTTCACCTAAGTTAAAGCGAATGATATCATCAATCAACATCACTTTTTTTGGTGAATTCTCTTTCGTAGGGATGATGTAAAAGCGGTTGCCAACATCCGGTATTTCAATCAACGCATACTTCACGCGCGACTTTTCGAAGTTGGTCATTTTAATCCCCAAATAGATTCCACCGTCCTTAAGATGCGGAAACTCAAGTCGGGTTGAAAGCATTATCGGAACAATTTCAGGCCGAATTTTTTCTCTGAAAAAAGTTTGCACAGGTCCTATTTCTTCGGGCTCCAATTCATTTTCTGTTGTGTGCATGATGCCTTGTTCCCGAAGCTCCTTTAATAGTTTTTGATAGGATAACTCAAAAAGACGTTGTTGATCAAGGACGGTTTTTTTTATCTCCTTTAATAAATTGGTTGGTCCTCCCGCGTATCCCACGACTTTGGCCGTTCCAATCGCAATTAAGCGACGAACTGAAGCAACCCTTACACGATAGAATTCATCCATGTTGTTTGAATAAATTCCTAAAAAGCGCATGCGTTCGATAATAGGATTGGAAATATCAAGAGACTCTTGCAGAACCCTTTCGTTGAAGGATAACCAGCTTAATTCGCGGTTGAACAATTTCATTGTTGGCAATAATTCAAATGGTAAAATTTAGGACTTGCATAAAATAAAAACACCAGCCACTTAAAAATAGCTG
>JALQVX010000191.1 GCA_023263555.1 Crocinitomix sp. | reverse complement strand
AGTATAGAATGAAGTAGTAGTGAAAAAAAAGGGGGTGGTTCCCCTTGTTCAAACCAAAGCTGATGAAAGGTTTGAACGATTTCTTTGTTTGGAAAAGACTGGTTTACGAAAAGTGAGCCAGTCTTTTTTAGTTTAGAGGTTGCGAAACGATTTAGTAGTGAATAGAGCTATTACTGAATATAGGCAGAGGGACCTGAAAACAGGACTTACAGCTTTACTTTGAGCGACCAATTTACTCCCCATCATACACCATCTTCCCATTCACATAAGTCTTTACCACAAACGTATGTAAAATCTCACTTGGATCAATCGTCATAATGTCTTTTGTCAGAACCACAAAATCAGCCGCTTTCCCAACCTCTAAAGAACCTCTTTCATCCTCTTCAAAATTTGAATAGGCTGCCCAAATCGTCATTCCTCTTAGCGCCTCTTCCCGTGTTAAAGCTTCTTCTGCATGAAACCCTCCTGTTGGTGATCCGTCTCTATCCATCCGCGTAATAGCCGCGTAAAATGTTTCGAGTGGGTAAATACGCTCAATCGGAAAATCGGTTCCCAATACAATGCGCCCCGCTTTTTTGAGGAGTGATTGATACGCATAGGCCGTTTTAATGCGCTCACTCCCCAAACGTTTTTCCGCCCAACGCATATCTGATGTCAGGTGAGTTGGTTGAACGGATGGTAAAATACGCACCGCTTCAAATAAGCTAAAATCCGCAGGATCTAGAACTTGAGCATGCTCGATCTTCCAACGGTGGTCCATTTTATCTTGAATCACAGCCGCATAAATTTCCAATAAGGTGCGATTCGCCGAATCACCAATACAATGCGTATTTAATTGGTAATTTACTTCTTTCGCTAATTCAGCGATTTCAATTAAACTGGTGGTGTCTCGCAAGAGCATGCCTACATGATTGTGTTCATCTGAATAAGGTTCTAATAAACAAGCCCCGCGCGATCCCAAAGCGCCATCAGCAATCACCTTAAAGGAGCCAATGTGCAAATTCCCGTTTTTATAAATACCTTCTGTCGAAGCAAAGGTCATATTGTCTGGTTCTGGAAAGAGCATGGCGTAATCTTTTATTTGCAAGTCGCCATTGGCATACCAATTCACAAAGAGTTCACGATCCACTGAACTGATTCCCGCATCATTGATGGAAGTTAAGCCTGCTTCAAATAGGTTGTATTCGGCCGCTTGTAAGTATTTTAATTTTTGAGCAGCTGGCATTTCGGGAATGCAGTTCGCGACTGAATCATAGGCATTATCAAGCAAAAGTCCGGTTAATCCATTGGCATCTTTACCAATTAATCCACCTTCAATTTCTGTTTCAATTGTTATTCCCGCCAAATCCAAGGCTTTTTGATTCGCCAAGGCTGCATGTCCATCTACGCGTCTAATTAAAAGTGGCTTATCCGGAAATAATTCGTTCAAGCGAGCATTGGTCGGAAATGAATCGTTTGCCCAAAGTGTTTGATCCCAACCTCTGCCTTCTATCCAATCCAATTCATTCGTTAGTTCATAATTTTCGATTCGCTCAATGACTTCGTCAAATGAAATGCAATTGTTTAAATCGACTTCGCTCAGTGATTTTGCATAGCCTAAAAAATGGCAATGTCCATCATAAAAACCAGGATAAATGGGTTGAAGTTGTGCATCATAAATATGATCACATTTATAGCCATTTAAAATTTCGCGTTCCGGTCCGAGTTGAATGATTTTTCCATCACGAATAGCCATTGCTTCGTAAATCGTGAAATTTTCGTCGCAGCTGTAGATCTTTGCATTGTGAATGATTAAGTCCGCAACATCTCCCTGATAGCAAGAACTTAGACTAAGGAGAAGTAGAAGAGCAATAAAAAATTTATTTTTTAACATAAGTCAACGGTTTTAAACGAAGAAACAAAAGTACGATAATCAGGAGTTCTACCACCATTTTATACCTTGCGATTGCACCGAAAATAGGAGTTGTCCAACCAATGATAAGTACAATGAGCATAGCTGTGAGGATCAAATAAAGCTGGATGTATTTTTCTTTTTCTAAAAGCGTCCTGCGTTTAAAAAGTGTTAGGACGATTAGGAAGAGGAGGATTAAATTATTGACGAATCCACTATATTTGAGTGAACTGCCATTGTCCCAAGGGAAGGGTCGGATGAAGGTGTTTAAGAAGATCGAAGGAATGGATTTTATCATTGCCATGCGGGAATAATTGATTGGTTCGGTTTCAATATAACTGCCCGAAGGCGGCTAGATGAGGTAAACGGCATAGGTTTGTGATGAGGCATGAATCGTAAAAGGATGAAAGGGGTGATTGCCGAATAATTTAGCTTCACCTGTCGAAGTTTCTAGCACCTGCAACGAATCTGAACTGAAGCGTTTAAAATGATCTAAATCCGCATAATCAAAAGCACAAAAAGTACTGTCGGTGATGAAGAAAACACCACCTTTCCCCATATTGATAAGGTCCTTTTGTTTGTAGGATACTTTATCGAGCAAATTAAAATGAGACGGGGTATATGTGAATCTAACCAATATCAACACCATTATGATTGGAAAGGAAATCCGAATCCATTTCGTCCAATCACTAAATTTCCCTAGTATTAATAGAGGACTGATTCCGATAACAATTAAGCCAACATGCGGTTTATTGAGTAAGAGAAAAAAGAGACTCACAATCAATAAAATCAGACCCGATTTCCATTGACCTTTTCCCCATTTATAGATCCCAAATGAAAACAATCCGATTGCAAAGATGAGCAAGGCTTCTTTCGTAATTCCCGATCCCCAAAAGCCAATTGAAGGAAATAAAATTAATGCATAAAAGAAGATTTTCTTATTCGCAATAAAACGGTTTAAGCTTTTATAAATGAGAATTATACCGCAAAAACTCAGCGCACTCATCACAAGGGCATGCACATATATACTGCCAAAAGAGAAAAAATGAATGATTGCATTTAGCCGAATGATCAGCCGATTATCGTTCATTAAGTCGCCGTTTTCGCCATAACTCCACAGGTTTGTTTTTTGCAAAATGGGATCCTCAAAATAGATGGATGAATCGCCCCAACCTGTCATTATTTTTAAAAATTCGAGTGGATGTGATCGGCCATATTCGTTGAGAAATGCACTGTCCTTCATGAAGTTATCCGCATCACCATACAATTGACCTTGTCCATAAAAATCGCAAAAGATGAAAAGAAATAAAAGGGAGTAGATGATCTTGATTCCCCATGCAATCGTAAAACCTCTTCGTGAAAGAATAGGATCAGCAAATGGTCTCAATTTCCATATACCCAAGAGCATCATTGCCACGATTAAGCTATACATTAAGATTCCCATTTTCTAGGGTGTAAATTTAAGAATTTGAGCGAATCACTTCACTCGCTTTTCATTGTTGAAAAAAATCAGCAACTTATCAACTAAAGTACACCTGATAACGGCTTAATTTCACTACTTTTGTGGTCAAATTTTATTGAGTAAAACGCATGGATAATCAAACACAAGTACTAGCAACAGTTGAAGATGCTATTGAACTCGGGTTATTGGCTTCTGAATTTGAATTGATCAAAGAAGCAATGGGTCGTACACCAAATTTTACCGAATTGTCAATTTATTCGGTGATGTGGTCTGAACATTGTTCGTATAAAAATTCAATTAAATGGCTGAAAACGTTGCCAAAAGATGGTCCTCACATGTTGGTGAAAGCCGGTGAAGAGAATGCAGGGTTAGTTGATATAGGAGATGGTGTAGGCTGTGTATTTAAAATTGAATCACATAACCACCCCAGTGCATTGGAACCTTATCAAGGTGCGGCAACGGGTGTTGGTGGAATCAATCGCGACATCTTTACAATGGGTGCGCGTCCGATTGCTCAATTAAATTCTTTGCGATTTGGTGATATTAAATTAGATCGTACAAAATGGTTGGTGAAAGGTGTGGTAAAAGGAATCGGTGATTATGGAAATGCATTTGGTATTCCAATTATCGGTGGTGAAACCATGTTTGATAAATGTTATAATACAAATCCACTGGTGAATGCTTTTTCAGCAGGGATTTTGGAGGGGAAAATGATTTCTGCAACCTCTGCAGGACCAGGAAACCCGGTTTATATTGTAGGTTCTGCAACGGGTAAAGACGGTATTGCTGGAGCAGCTTTTGCAAGTAAAGATATTACGGAAGAATCTTCGGAAGATTTGCCATCTGTTCAAGTTGGCGATCCTTTCCAAGAGAAATTATTGTTGGAAGCTACACTTGAATTGGCAAAAACGGATGCGGTAGTTGGAATGCAAGATATGGGTGCAGCAGGAATTACTTGCTCCTCTTGTGAGATGAGTGCGGCTGGCGATAATGTAGGTATGGATATCGATTTATCAAAAGTGCCTACCCGTCAAGAGAATATGAAGGATTGGGAAATTTTGCTTTCTGAGTCACAAGAACGTATGTTATGTGTGATTGAAAAAGGCAAAGAACATGTGGTTGAAGCTATTTTTGAGAAATGGGATTTGCATGCTGTTCAAATTGGTGTGGTAACTGAAGGCGGAATCATAAATTATTCAATGCATGGCGAAGTTGTTGCTTCTGTTCCTGCAAAATCGTTGGTTTTAGGTGGCGGTGCTCCTATTTACGAACGTGAATACCGTGAACCTGCTTATTATCAAGAGTTTAAAAAATTTAATATCGATCAGGTTGAAGAACCAGAAGATTTAAGAGCGGTGGCTATGCAATTATTGCAGCATCCAAATATCGCTTCTAAAAGATGGATTTACGAGCAGTATGATTCAATGGTTGGAACAAAAACCATGACAACGAATCGTCCTTCGGATGCAGGTATTTCAAATATTAAAGGATCAAATAGAGCATTAGCTATGACCGTGGATTGTAATTCACGTTATGTGAATGCTGATCCTGAAATTGGAACACAGATTGCAGTTTCTGAAGCAGCTCGAAATATTGTTGTTTCAGGCGGTATTCCAAGTGCAGTTACCAATTGTTTAAATTTTGGAAATCCATACAATCCTGAGTGTTATTGGCAATTTGTTGGTGCGATTAAAGGAATGAGTAAGGCCTGTTTGAAATTTGAGACACCGGTTACGGGTGGTAACGTTTCTTTCTATAACCAAAGTGTAATTGGTGGAAAAGAAGAGCCAGTTTTCCCAACGCCTACAATTGGTATGATTGGTGTAATAAGTGATAAATCGAAGATTATGACAATGGATTTCAAATCGAAAGGTGATTTGATTTTTATTATCGGTGAATCGAAAAATGATATTTCATCTTCTGAATATTTAGTTTCTTATCACGGAATTGAAGCTTCTCCAGCGCCATTCTTTGATTTGGATGCAGAATATGAATTGCAGCATACGATCAAAGGATTAATTGCGAATCAACTAATCAATGCTGCACACGATTGCGCAGATGGTGGATTATTTGTAGCCTTGACAGAAATGTCTATGCCAAACAAACTAGGATTTGATATCGTAACAGATGCCGAAATTCGTGAAGATGCTTTCCTTTTTGGTGAAGCGCAAAGTAGAGTAGTGGTAACCATCAGTGAAGATCAAGAAGAAGATTTTATCGAATTCATGATTCAGCAAGAAGTGCCTTATACACTTTTAGGTCACGTTACCAAAGGTAAAATGTGTGTAGACGAAGTACATTACGGATATGTTGATGAAATCAAAGACGTTTACGACAATGCCCTTGAAAAGGCGTTGAGTTAGGCTGTGAAATTATAAAAATTGAAAAGGGTTGCAGGAATGTGACCCTTTTTTTACTCCGTTTACGAAGTACTTGTGCAACACGTTTGATTTATCGCTACCAAACGCTATCTTGGCATCATGCAGACTTCATTAACTCAAACAAAAAGCGGCGTTTCCAAAAAGTACCTTGTCTTTGGACTACTTTTATTTAGTTGCGGTGCAATTGCAAATTACATCTACTTTAATTCGCTTGATCCAACGAAAAATGGGGAATTGAATGGTCCATTTGTAGAACAGGTTAAGAATTTTCCGCCACTTTTACTCATTGCTTTTCCACTTATTTTTGCTCCAATCATAGAGGAGTTTGCCTTTAGAGGATGGCTCATGTCAACGGTCACACGCAAAATTATTTCGGTTGTACTTGTGGTGTTTTACGTTCAAAGTGCCTTTCAGTCGTTACTTCTTAGTGTTATTGTTTTCCTACTGTTGATTTTATTTCTGTTTAAAGTCGGGAAGTATTTTTTTGCTGTGAATGTTATTTTTACAAGTCTCCTCTTTAGCAGTGTGCACATTCAAAATTTTAATGATCCGTTTATCACTTTCGCCGCTTTGACGCAATTGTTTGGAGTTGGATTGATTCTTTCATTCATTACTTGTCGGTTCGGAATTGTGTACGCGATTATTTTGCACGCAATAAATAATACGATCGCCTTTTTGCCCTTTATTTTGGTCAGTAATTCGGATCAGGAGCTCGTTTTTGAAGGAGAGACTTATTCGGCAACACTAACGCCGGTTTCGATCTTTAATGTAGGAGAATCGAATACCTATGATTACACTGATTCAATTTCGATTACAAATAATCTAACCGAAATTGCTGTTGCCTTAGCACCGTTTGAAACAGATATGATTTATACGAGTCCTTCAATAAACCTGGCTCATTTTAAGCTGAAAGTCTATCCAACCTTAAATCTGGCTATTGATCCAACTTTACTATTTATGGATTATCTGCGCGTGAATAAGATCTCTAGTGATACACTTCAAAAAGCGGCCTTCACGTTAGAACGAGTCTCAAATTTTCAATATCAACCAGGTGAAGAGCCAACTTATAAAACGTCCCTTTTTAGTTTAGTCCAACAAATTAGGAATAAATATGATATTCCTTTGTGGATTCCAACTGATCTCAATGATTCAATTTACACCATTGATATTAGTACAATAAGCATGTCTAATTTTGACGATTTTAGGAATTATTTAGAACGGAAGCAAGGACTCCGCATACATGATCCCAATCAGATTGAACTCAAAGAGGTTTGCTTTAAAAGGCAAAAGAATTAGAGGGTAAATCTATTTCGTATAAACAATCTCAAACGTCACCTCAGAAAAGGTTTTAAACATAGCAATAACCCCACAATACCGATCAAAAGAGAGATTGACTGCTTTTTCTAGTTTTGCTTCGTCTAAATTTTGTCCTGTAAAGGTGTAAACGATATGTGTTTTTTTGTAGATTTTCGGGTGCTCTTCTGTTAATTCTGCTGAAACGTGAATATTCACCGCGTCCACCTCTACACGCATTTTTTCTAATAAAGAGGCAATATCCATTCCTGTGCAGCCTGCAAGTGAGGATAGCATAAGTGGTTTGGCGCGCAGTCCTTCGCCACTTCCGCCAAATTCACCAGCGGCATCTAAAGTGACACTTCCACCAGGGGTATTAACGGTATACTTCATTTTTGATTCCCAGTTTGCATCTACTTCATGTGTCATATAATCTGTTTTCAACA
>JALQVX010000169.1 GCA_023263555.1 Crocinitomix sp. | reverse complement strand
GATTTCCGAAGTTGGGAAGTCAAAGATGTCGTCGTTTATACGTGGGACAATGGCGTAAAAGATTATGAGTATAATATTTACGACGGCAGAGACATGAAGTTTTTAAACTATGAAACCGTAGGTAATTCGATTAGTATTTTTTGGGAAGGGCATATCAATGATGTTTGGCCAGATGCCCGCGGAAAAATAAGAAACAACCAAGATATCACGAACAGTGAATTTGTGTATAAAGGTCAGAAATTCTTTTTTTCTGGTGAGGGAACGGCTCGTGTTAAATCATCTTCGGAAACATTTGGCATGCAAAATTGGTTATTCGAAAATGACAGTGATGATACCCTGATCTCTTTCAATAAATATGAAGACAATTCAATGGAAGTTTATGTCGGAAAAAAATTAAAAACGCATGAAATCAGTAATATTTTGCCTAGAAAATGATGCAAAAACAAGCTAATCTTCTCGTTTTTATCGTTTCGTTGTTTCTTTTAAGTTGCGGTGGTACTGTTATACCCACCAATCCGATTCAAGAAATGAAAACGGAATTCGAATCCAAAGAAGCCTATACCATAGTTTTGTATGATATGGACTTACAGGATGGTGTTTACAAACATCAATACAAGATATTTGATCTGCTTGATGGGAAAAAAGCAACGGTTACAACAACCGATTGGAAAGACGTTGGAGATGATTTTTTTCTTTTACATGAAGATGATTTAGGCATGGAGATTTTCTCTAAAATGAAGGACGGAACCTACAATCATCTCATTACCCCTCCTGGATTTACGCATTTTGTTGGCAATTCAAACTTCGGTCAGTGGTCATCAATCGGAGCAATGAGTGACGACGACACCTCCGCGATTTGGCAATTTGACCCGCACAATGAAAATGCCATGACGGTTGAATCAGAGCTTGCATTATCAGGACTTACCATTACGAAAGGCGAATACGAGGGGTATAAAGATCGCTATTACCTCAACCGTCCATTTTACGGCATGCATTACAACACCGATACGACAAAATACGGGACACGCAGTCATCATTGGTTTATTATGCGCCCCTTCTTTTACACGCGCAAAAGACAAAAACAGAACTTTAACAAACCTTATGACGGAGCATTCTCCTATGAGAATCGTGGTGGCGGAGGTTTTGGAAAATAAGAAATTATGGAAAAACAATTCGAATTTGCTTGGCAATCGGGGATCTTCCTTCTGGTATGTTTAGCCCTCTTCTTTATCGCTAAAATCGTTTTTCGTTTATTCAATCCTAAGCTCGCGATAGATTCTGAATTGGTGGACAAAGACAATACGGCCTTTTACGTCGCTTATTTCTGTTATTTTCTGGCGATTGTAATGATCATTGGAGGTGTAATGAACAGCGAAAGTTCGGGTACGCTTTGGAAAGAGATTTATCTCACCGCTATTTACGGTTCAATTGGCATTGTTTTACTGAATATCCTCACCATCTTTATGGATAAGTTTGTTCATTCGAAAATTGAACTTTGGAAAGCAGTTACGGTAGAGCAAAATATCGCCATTGGCGTACTTAAAGGGGGCAACTATTTAAGTACAGGAATTATTGTAAGCGGTGTGATGCTTACAGAAGTTGAGCGTCCTCTGCAAGCCGGGCTATTCTTGTTTTTTGCAATGCTGATTGCCTCTATCGGGTTTATTTATTACAACCTCACTACCCCGTTTAACGCAAAGACAGAAATTTATAAAGGAAATACAGCGGTTGCTATAAGCGCAGCTGGAGCTCAAGTCGCATTTGCCGTTCTAATCTATGCAGGTTTTCAAATCGAACACGCCAATTGGCAAGATTCATTGATAAGTATCGGCATTGATGTTTTGGGCGGAATCATCCTCTTACCCTTAATTCGATTTGTTGTCGATAAAGCTTTTATACCGAAACACCGAAAAATCACAGACGAAATGGTGAATCAAGATGTTCCCAATATCGGTTTGGGAATGTTTGAAGCAACGGCCTATATTGGCGGAGCACTTTTATTTATTTGGTGTTGGAATCTTTAAGTCATAAAAAGTGAAACAACACAATTATTCGCGCTTACTAAAGGTTTCAATCTTCGCAACAGGTCTTTCCGGGATCGTAGCAGAGTATATTTTAGCCACCACAGCTTCCTACTTTTTAGGTGATTCCGTTTTTCAATGGACAATCATTCTTTCGCTCATGCTTTTTTCAATGGGACTAGGCAGTCGATTCAGTAAAAAAATTGAAAAGCGCTTAATTGAATCCTATATCGTCCTCGAATTACTTCTTTCAATCATCACTTCTTTTTCGGTTATCTTATTGTATGGATTAATGCCATTTATCTCCAGCTTGGATATCGTGATTTATGGATTGAGTATGGTTGTCGGTCTTTTGATCGGCATGGAAATCCCGCTTGTTACGCGTATTAATGAAGAATATGAAGAGCTAAAAACAAATATCTCTGGCATGATGGAAAATGACTATTATGGTAGTTTAGTCGGGGGCCTCTTCTTTGCTTTTATTGGGATCCGTTATCTCGGACTAACGTATACACCATTCGTGGTAGGAGGAATCAATTTAACCGTGGCACTCATCCTGCTTTTTTCGTTTACCAAATTTATTCCAAAGCGAAACGCTCGAAAATTATCCTTTGCCGGAGGCGGAATAGCCTTGCTTTTTCTGTTCGGGATTATATACTCCAATCCAATTGTCCTTTATGGCAATCAAAGTAGGTTTGATGAGAAAGTGGTTTTCACACAACAAACACCCTATCAACTCATCACAATTACCCAATGGAAAGAACATCATCAGCTCTATCTGAACCAAGGTAAACAGCTGAGTACTTTTGATGAATGGCAATATCATGAACCTCTGGTGCACCCTGTCATGTCACTTACAAAAGGAGAAGTTGATGTTCTAGTTATGGGAGCGGGAGATGGTTGCGCGATTCGTGAATTATTAAAATATGATCGTGTTCGTTCGATTACTCTTGTCGATTTGGACTCAATGATGACGAATATTGGCAAAGAACATCCTATTTTTCGAAAACTGAATGATGACGCCTATTTTTCCAAAAAACTTACGGTCATTAATACAGATGCTTTTAATTATTTAGAAACCAATACAAGTTATTTCGACGTTATTATCGCCGATTTCCCCGATCCGCGTACCGTTGAGTTGAACAAATTGTATAGTTACGAATTTTATAAATTATGCAATCATAGACTTCGTCAAAATGGTTCATTTATTACGCAAGCGACTAGCCCTTATTACACTACCCATACGTTTAGGTGTATTGAAAAAACCTTGCAAAAAGCAGGATTTAACACACTCCCTATTCACAATCACGTTTATACCTTTGGCGAATGGGGTTGGATCATTGGTTCTAAATCATTGGCAGATGAGCAAATGAAAAGCATCATTCGTAATGCCGACATTTCTAAAATTGAAAACCTCAGGTGGATGAACAAAGAAGCACTTTTATTACTTACATCTTTTGGACAGGATTTAATTGAGGTTGATACGGCAACGCTTGAATTCAATACAATTCATAACCCCGTCGCCTATAAATATTACGAGAAAGGAGATTGGTCGTTTGAATTTTAATCGTAAAAATTGGCTCATTTCTGCACCTGCAGATTTACTCTTCCTGTTGGCACCAGTTTGGGTTTTATGGCTTGTTTTTTTCAGTGATCCAGCCTATTTCCAATCGCTTCAATTGCCTATTTGGGCCTGGGTAATTTTTATATTAGGAATTGATGTCAGTCATGTTTGGAGTTCTCTCTTTAGGACTTATTTGGAGAAGGATGAATACCAAAACCACCGGACGCTTTTGATTATAACTCCGATCCTCGCGTTTGTGGTAAGCTTAATTTTAATGAGTTTTTCAATGCTTTGGTTTTGGAGAATCATGGCATATATTGCCGTTTTTCATTTCATTAAACAGCAATACGGATTTGTCGCCCTTTATAAATTAAAGGCTGGTGAAAAGCGAAAACAGTTTATTTCGGATAAGTGGATCATTTATATCGCGACGGTTTATCCTGTTATTTTTTGGCATTTTAATTCGGACGCCCAATTCAATTGGTTTGTTTCCAATGATTTTTTGCCAGCACATCTTTTATTTAAAAATTCGGCACTACTCTCTTCCGTGTTTCAAATCGCAAATGTTGCTTATTGGGGCATCATTGGAACCTGGCTCTTCTTTGAATTGCGCTCATTGGCTAAAAAAGAAATTGTTTCAATCGGCAAATTATTATGGGTGCTCACAACGGCATTGAATTGGTGGTTTGGAATCGTTTATTTCAATTCAGACGTAATTTTCAGCATTTCCAATGTGGTTGCACATGGCATTCCGTATATAACCCTCATTTCTTTCTACAAAATTCGCAAAGAAGAAGTTATCACAAATAAGACGCCTTTAGTGAGTAAAAAAGCAAAATGGATACTCACCCTCCTCTTCACCATCATTCTCGCCGCACTCATTGAAGAATATTTTTGGGATATGTTTGTTTATCGCGAGCACAGTGCGTTTTTTGAAGAAATCTACCCCTATCATTGGAATCAACTTATGGAAAAATGGTGGGTCATTCTAGCCATTGCAATCCTTGCTTTGCCCCAACAGGTTCATTATGTCATTGACGGATTTATTTGGAAAATGAATAGTAAAAACAAGTATCTCAAGCCGATTTTTAAACCACAAGATGAATCGTAGAGGATTTATTCAAATATCGTCTGTCGTTGCTATTCCAATTCTTTTGGGCATCTTTCCAAGGAATAAGAAGGAGAAAAAGAACTATGAAATAACGGTTCGCTCCAATCGAGCATTTGGGCATTTATTGCGCGAGCATGCCACCACGCTTCCGACAAAAACAACAGAAACCGATTATATTATTGTAGGAGGAGGAATCGCTGGTGTCGCGGCAGCAACTGTTTTAAAAAATGAAAAATTTATCCTATTTGAAGGAGATGACCGATTGGGTGGATCTTCCGCAGCAGCCGATTGGAAATCAACTCGATTTGCGACAGGTGCGCATTATGAATTAGCTTATCCCACTCATTTTGGAAAAGAAGTCATTGAATTATTGACTGCACTCAACATAATCGAATTCAATATAGAATCCAACCTTTACACCTTTACTGACAAACAATACGTCATTAAATCGTCAGAAATGGAACAATGTTTCCAAGCACAAGAAGTACTTGAAGATGTTTTATCTGACGCCATTGGAATAGATGAATTTTACGAATTATTAGAAGCATTTGAAACAAAAATGCATCTCCCAACGCGTCTCATTACGAGTGATTATCATTATTTAAACACGATAAGCTTCAAAGAATTTCTGACAAGTAAAATGCAACTTTCAGCAGATCTTGAGCAACGGATAAGCTATCAAATGTTAGATGATTGGGGCGGAAAATGTGATGAAGTATCTGCCTTGGCTGGAATTCATTATTACACTTGTCGCCCCTATAATACCCAGGAGGTTGAACTTTTTTCGCCACCAAATGGCAACGCCTATTTTATTGAAAAAATGGTGGGACAATTGCCCGATCCTGAAGCTTTGCAAACAGACACATTGGTCAGAACAATTCGTGAGACAACAGAAGGAATTGAAGCCGAAATCTTACGCCGAAATGGAACGGTTGAACTGGTGAAAGCAAAAGGATTAATCTATGCGGGTCAAAAACATGCTTTGCCGCATATTTTAGCAGGTTCAGCAACACTCTTTTCCAATTCCTACGCACCTTGGCTGGTTGTCAATATTATTTGCGACAAAGGAATTGATTTTTCGAAATGGCAAAATGATATCCTCACGAGCGATTTGCAATTTTTAGGCTTTGTAAATTCGCAAAAACAAAAAACGAAAAGTACCGAATATGATGTATTCACAGCTTATTATTGCTTATCAGAAAATGAACGTACTGCCTTAGTAAGCATTGAAGAAAATCCAACCGATTTTATCCAAGCGACCATTGCTTTAATTGAGCAAGAAACAGCATCATCAATCGAGAATTTTGTTCGTCACGTAAATTTAAACGTGTTAGGACATGCTATGCCTATTCCTAAGCCGAATTATTTAACATTTTCGAATGTCCCTCAATTTTCAGAACGTATTATCTTTGCAGGTGTTGATACAGGAAGATTGCCTTTATTTTATGAAGCTTGCGATTCGGGATTGCAAGCAGCAAACCAAGTTTTAAACAACCTTAGCAAAATAAAAAACAGTGAAAGCGGAACTCTTTAATTATAAATGTTGGATTGAAGCCAGCGATCCCGATCAGCTAAAATTTGCTTTTAACGATCTTTTAGATTTGTGCGACTTCGAAAAATTAGGTTTTCTTGAACACCATTTTTTACCAGAAGGATATACCTGTATTTGGCTATTAGGCGAAAGTCATTTGGCTGTTCATACCTATCCAGAACATTTGAGGGCCTATGTGGAATTGACAAGTTGTTCTCCCGATAAAAACAAACGATTTAAAGAGTTACTTGGCGCACAATTCAAACGACTTGAAAACATTGAAGAATCCTTTATCACAGCTAAATAATCACTCAAAGGAATTAGATGTGAAGTACTTCATTTATTAAAATAATTTGACATAATTCCAGAGCATTATTATTCGTGAAGTCTTAGTTTATTAAAATTGAAGTGAAACAAATTTTGTTCAATATTTGGCTAACTTTACAACACATGTCATCAACATCTCTTTACCGATCAATTTTTTCCTTAAAATGCCCACGGTGTAGACAAGGTGAACTTTTTAATAAACCTGGTCTTTTTCGCTTCAAAGATGTATTAGAAATGCCTGAGAAATGCACTCACTGTGATCAAACATTTCGAATTGAACCTGGATTTTGGATCGGTGCCTTGTGGGCCTCCTACCCCATAATCATTTTAATTGAGATTCCTTTTTTACTCACCGCAATTTATTGGCAAAATGATCATGTATGGATCGTTTTCGTAGGTATGTTACTCGCATTTATCCTTTTCTTTCCCTTAATGTTGCGACTAGGACGATCCATTTGGATACACCTCTTTATTCCATTTAAAGGTTAAAACCATAGTATTTTTTGAATGAAGGCACCATGCTTTAAATTTTCCAACCAATCATTGCAATGTCATCTGTCTGTTCACCATTGCCCTTCCAATCTTTAAACGCATTTTCGATTGCAATGCCTTGTTCTTTCATGGATAAGTGAGCAATTTCTGTTAATAAGGAGGTGAATCGTTTACGTAAAAACTTCTTATTATTGGTCCCACCAAATTGATCAAAATAACCATCTGTTGTTAAATAGACCGTGTCACCCTTCTCAATTTCTATCGTAAAGTGAACAAATGGAGTCATAGAAGAACTATAACCGATTGGCTGTTTATCACCGCGGTACTCAATTACTTCGTCATTTCTAACAAGATAACAAGCCAGATTTGCTCCTGCAAAATACATTTCCATTTCGGAATAATTCATGACACAAAATGCCGCGTCCATTCCATCTAAAATATATTTTGAAGGATTAGAGCGAAATAATCGGATTAATTTGTCGCGCACAAAATCGAGCGCTTCAGCAGGCGAATTGATTCGCTTACTCGTCAACGATTCTTTTAATAATCCACTGCAGAGTAGACTTAAAAGTCCTCCCGGCACTCCATGACCCGTGCAATCACCAACTACAACCGCCGGCCATTTATCACCATCATGATGAACCACCTCTTCTACCAAATACAAATCACCACTCAAAATATCTTTCGCCTTGTAAAACACAAAAGAATCGGGCAATATTGCGTTGACTTCTTCTGCTGTTGGAAGCGTTGACAATTGAATATTTTTTGCGTATAAAATACTCTGACTTATTTCCCTATTCTGCTCAAAAATAGTGTCATAGGCTGCCTTCATATCCGTTACATCCCTACAAATACCTGAAATACTGACGACATTACCAAATTGATCTTTAATTGGAAACCACTTTTCTTCCACCCATTTAAAATCTTCGTCATGCGTCATACGACGATATTCGATATGACCATTCAAACCTTGTCGAAGTTGCTTATTCATGGATAACAACGCCTCTCGATCATCTGGATGAACAAAGGTTTCGGCATAATTTCCACCTGAAAAGAAAAATTCAGATTTAGCTCCAAGTACCTCCTCACATTTAGGACTAATAAAATCATAACTCGAATCCGCAACATTGTATAAAAACACAACATCATTGAGTGATTTCCCAATTAACTGGAAATTCTCTTCACTTTTCTTAAGGGCAAGTTCAATAGCATGATGATCTGTCACATCTCTCAAAAACGTTTGAAGTGATTGTACCTGACCTTGCTTAAAATGAACACTTATCGTTCCCTTGAGTACGACAACCTGATTCGATTTTGTTCGCATTTTTAAAAGATGCTCATGTTCATCACTTTCGTCCAAATCACCCAATTTGAGAATATCGATCAGTAATTCCTCACAGTAGTCATGACTTTCTTCATCTAGTAGATCAAACAAGTTTAATTTTTTCACCTCAAGATCTGAATACCCCATTGTTTTTTTCCATGCCGGATTAACATATAGAAAATTACCATTGGCATCAATACTTTGAATAAGGTCTTTAGAATTGTCAAATAATTCACGATATTTTGTTTCGCTCTCTTTCAATTCAAACTCTACCTTTTTTATCTCATCTAAATTTCTCAAAATACCAAAAAATCCAGTTATGCGATTAGGATCAATTGGGCTAAATGAGGCCCTAACATTTTGTCCTATCCAAATTTCTTCGCCGTTTTTTTTGAGCATTTTACACTCCAGATACGACTCACTTTGTTTGTTTTTAAACTGATTGTTGTAAAATGTTTCAACTCTTTCACGATAATCTGGATGAATTAGGTCACGAAATGACATCTTATTAAACTCTTGCTCAGAATAACCCAAAACACTTCCTGCAGCTTTATTAACATAGGTAATATTACCTCGAATATCTGTCATATAAATAATATCCGTCGCATTATTTATGATGTGCTGATACTGCTCTTGGTCTTGTTTTTCAGAAGTAATATCTCTGGAAACCCCCATGGCACCAACAATGACACCCTCATCATTAAAGACCGAATTTGCACTTAAGTATGAAATAAAATTTGTCCCATCTTTTCTGCGATGGACCACCTCTCCTTTAAACGAATTCTGCGATTTTATTTCACGCTCAACCTCTCGAGATTCAGATTCTAACGCATAAAGCTCGCGAATATTCATACCAATTGCTTCTGCCTTACCAAAACCAAAAAGCTCGCTCATGGCCGAATTATACTCAACGATATATCCTTTGTTATCGCAAATAATAACACAATCCACCAAACTCCTCATAAAAAGTGAATTGCGTTCCTTCAATTGATTCAATTTTCGCTGAGATCGATAGATTCCAAATCCAACAATTACCGTGATAAAAGCCAAAACGCAAGCGGCAACTATCAAGATGTGAGTATAATTCCATTTCATACCTAATTCGGCTGAAATCACGGCCAATGTTTGCCTCCGATCAGTTTTCGCTACCTTGGCCAGATCCTTTAAGCTTTTTAACTCAACTTTAATGGCTTGATGTGCTGAAAAATCGGTTGCCGTGATGTGTGACGACCTAAGCAGAGCTATTCCATCCGAAAGTTGCGTAAGTTCAGGATGCAGTACAAGATCATAATCCGTGCTAATAAGGCGGTCGAATGCTTCATTAAATGCTGCTTGCCGATTTTGATCGAGGCTTGAAATACAGCTTTCCGTATGCTCTTCGAATTCTCCCAGTAATGTGATTTGATTTACCAAACGTTCCACCTGCTGACGATTTTCATTCACGGATGCGATCAACCATATACTGCTTGTAACAAATAATAAGGCTATCGATAGCAATACCGAGAATAAGATAAATGTGCGCTTTAAGCTTCCAACCCTCATGTCATCTTGTAAATTATCAATTCACTTTTATAAGTTCCATATCGTTAACTTTCTAATAACTCAAACTCCAAATTGAGTCAAATTATGATCCAAGTGTTTTGAAAACAAATTATTCCATTCAGCAACCGTCAATTCACCAAATGAATGTGATTCTTTACCGTCAAAATATTGCGCTCCGAGACATTGCGTTTTCGCAATAAAATCAATGAGATGTTTTTTCTCATCTAAAAAATCCCGCTTGTTTGACACTAAAAATAAAGGAGCCGTTCGTCCATTCTTTTTATATGGTTTGTCTCCAACCACGGATCCTTTAATAAACTTTTTGAGCGACAATTTGCCAAATCCAGAAGGTGCCGGATGTTTGTCTTCATAAATCAACTCATAAGTAACCAAGCAATGTGCAAGCATTTGTGCAATATTCATTTGACCCCACACTGGTAAAGATTCAGCCTTTAAATTTTCGATACGACTAATAAACTCATCCGAAACTACCTTTTCAAAAATTGATTTCATGAATTGAAGCGTTTGTTTGTGTGAATTAAGAAATCCATTTAACATCCTTAAAATTGGGCTTTCGCTTTTCCAAAAAAGCATTTCTACCCTCTTTCGCCTCCTCTGTCATATATGCTAAACGAGTAGCCTCTCCTGCAAAAACTTGCTGTCCAACCATACCGTCGTCTGTTAAGTTCATTGCAAATTTTAACATCTTGATAGAAGTTGGTGACTTTGCTAAAATTTCGCGCGCCCACTCCACTGCCGTATCCTCCAGTTCGGCATGCGGAATAACAGCGTTCACCATTCCCATTTCAAATGCTTCTTGTGCCGAATAGTTTCTACCAAGAAAGAAAATTTCTCTTGCTCGCTTTTGCCCCACCATTTTGGCCAAATAAGCCGATCCATATCCACCATCAAAACTAGTGACATCCGCATCTGTTTGTTTGAATATCGCATGCTCCTTACTAGCTAATGTTAAATCACAAACGACGTGTAAACTGTGACCCCCGCCTACTGCCCAACCTGGAATAACCGCAATTACAACCTTTGGCATAAAGCGGATCAAGCGTTGAACTTCCAAAATATTCAATCGGTGCGCCCCATCTTCTCCAACATAGCCTTGATGACCACGTGTTTTTTGATCCCCTCCACTACAAAATGAATAGACACCATCTTTGCTTGAAGGGCCTTCAGCAGATAGCAATACAACACCAACAGAAGGATCTTCTTGCGCATCATAGAATGCGCGATAAAGTTCACTAGTCGTCTTCGGTCGAAACGCATTTCTTACATCAGGACGATTAAAGGCGATTCGAGCAACACCTCCACTTTTTTTATAGGTGATATCCTCAAATTCCATAGCTGTTTTCCAATCAATATTTGCCATTGCTCTAATTTTAGGTAAAAATAAGAATCCAAGTGGCTAAATCCATGAAAAACCAAATATTTTTGATTAATTCGGTTAATTTGATTTCGAATTCAATTTTGAGCCATTATTAGGCCTCCTTATATTTTTCAAAATAATAATCAAAATAATCGCATCCATATAAATCATCTGCGTAAGCGGGATATTTTGCCTTAAATCGTTTCATAAACTCAGATGGACTGGCCCTGTAATTCGTATAGGTATTCTTCAGTAAAAGGCACTTATATTGTAAGCGGTAACAAAACGCAGCAAATTCTGGACTTTTTGAGTTTTGCTCGGCCAACTTATAGTAGTGCAAAGCTCGTTCTCCGGTGTAATAAGATCTATTTTGTCCACTGCTTCCTTCGTAAGAATAACGCGACATGAAATATTCCGTCATATACCATGAATTTCCGTTAATCGTCATATTATAATAGGCATTGCCAAGCAGCATATAATTGAATGATCTTTGTTTCGGATTCTCTTTCACCTCCTTTTTTAGACGAAGAATTTCACGCACAAATTCAGGTTTCGTATAAATGACAGAGCGATCACGAAAAAAAGAAGTCGTCATAAAGCTCGTCTCGAATGGATTAACATCTAATTCCCGATTGTAATAATAATGCAAATCGTGGTTCGTTATTTGCCAAACACTGTCCGGAATGGTTTCATAAATTTCGAGTGCTTTTTCGAGACGATCCTCTCGCAAATATGTCGTTGCCCATAAGTCGGTCAAACGCCATTTATACGGTTCTAAATCGCGAAATAAAAATTCCTCCAGATCGGTTTTATTCGGGGTTTTCCACACGTCAAAAAAAGCATCCATGTCGCTTGACGTCGCGTGCTCGTTGAGCAAATTAAAAGTTTGATAGGTCGAACTGTTCCAATCTGTATACTTTTCGACTGTTCTACCCTCCACTTGCCCTTCGAAAAGTGCTGCCATCACGGGATTTTCATCCTCCAAAAATTGTCTTGAAATGGCTAGCATGATTTGCCCTTTAAAATGATCATAATTATAAATGTGCTTGCGGAATGAATCCAATTCTTGCAACCGTATTAACAGTTCATTCTGGTCATCATCCGACCAATTGGTTTGATGTTGAACAGTTGCTAATAATCGAATTGATTTGAGCTCCCCAAGCATTGTCGAATCAGCACAATTTTGTTCGGCTAAATTGGCGAACTTTTCCATATCTGCTTGATCACCGCTCATATAATTCATATACGCAAGCGAAACATGCCAAAGCGGTAAATTGATTTGATTATTTTTCTTTACCGTTTGTTCACAAAATTCAATCACTTCTTTGAGATACCGTTTGTCTTTTTCAAAATTAACCGCGTCAACAAACGTAAACATCTCTTTTTTTTCATCCCACCACCCATTATCAATTGCCATTCCATAGTTGGTATATCGATTTGTAAAATACCAGTCCTCCATCTTATTCACTTCACGCACCAAAAGAACATCTAAAAGAGAGTTCTCTGGATTTAATTTTGTGATTTGTTTAATTTCTTCTAAACCGCGAGCAGGATTCATAAAAGCAGTAAGTGCGATAACATTCGCTCGATCTTCATCTGTTTCACAAATCGCTAAGACCTTTTCGTGCGTTTCTTTATCGCGCGGAAAATGTTTATATATGTATTCATTTTTGGATCTCGTCTGTTCAAATAATCGAGCAAAAATCAAGTAGCGTTCCAACTCATTTTCAAGCATACACGCATCATAAAATCGGGCCCATTCGGTGATTATACTGTTTGACTTTAGAGGAAGAATAGTTTCTGTAAAGAGGGTATGAACGTCCTCTCTTTTATTTAAATAATAACCAAGAACAACTGCTTGATACGCATAGCGCAATTGTAGTATTTCATTTTTAGTTTTCTTTGCGGATGAAACGGCAATTTCATACGCCTTGGTAGCGTTCGTTCTATCAAATTCACGATCCGACCAAAAGTCAATTTCTAAAATATACTCAACACATTTTGCAAACTGAAGATAGTCTGCTACATCTCTGTCATTTCCCGCTTTAAAATGCTGATACAATTCATTTTTTGTAAGGGCAGGAAAAAAATTGTCAAATTCAGACAGGTAAATAAGTTGATCAATTGTTTCCTTGGAAAACTGCCCTTTAAAATAAGCATACCATTCATTTAAATTGGCATCTGGTCCTTCTAATCCATCTTGTATTCGTTCACTTAAAAAATAGGTTGAATAATAAAAAACACTCATTTCTTCGTCTGCTAAATTGGAACTAAAAAGGCAAATTCGGATATCCTCTCCATAAGGATAATAACTGCATGAAAAGCCAGTTTGGAGACGACTAAAAAGCAGTAAAAACAGAATTAATTTTATCTTTTTCATAAATGATTGACGGATTTAAATCGTAAAAAATAAGTTTCGTATGGTCTTGATTTTTTTCAGACTTTAATAAAGTGGCAGCTCGGATTAATTCGTCTTCTGTGCATGACTCAAATCGAAATTCATCTCCTTGACGAAGAAAACTTCCGTCTAACAAGGTATCCATCTTTAAGCGGTAATAGCCAGATGGTTCAAGTTCGAAAACACACGTATCCTTCAACTCAGGCTCCTCAAGCGTTGGCATTATTTGAACAAATTGCCCAAACCTAAATCGAAGCGTCCATGAAAAGCGGGGTAAAGCAAAATCAAGTGGAAGTGGATATGAACCAAACCCTAAATAGGCTTGCCCTGTTTTATTATTAAGGATCGAATTGGTTTCATTGTAAGCCGTTAAGGTTCCCATATTGTAATACATAAGGACGCCTTTATCGACGGGAGGAATACCCGCTAAATTAGGGTATTTATATTGATACAATCGTACCGTTGCCGAAAGCACAACGGCTGCATTTTCATTCTTTAGGCAGGACAAAAAATAGAAATAACGATCTTTAATAGAGGTCATCCAATCGCAATCGATCTGAATTTCAGCCAACTCCTCATGCGGGTAGTGCAATTCAATAGCCGAATAAACCTGATGTGCAAGTTTTTGGATTGCGGCAGAATCTATTTCTGAAAAAACAGCCGTTGTAATATAAACCACAGGAATAATTCGCTGCGTTGGCACATCCACGAAGTCGACCATTGCAACAGGAGCGATCTCTTGATTGGGTAATACAACCAAATCAAAAAACTTAATGTATAGCTCATCAACATCCTGTGCTTCTAAAAAAACTGACTCATCTTCCGATAACTCAAAGCGGGTCTCCCAATGATAAAAAGACAATTCAGTCTCCTCCTCTTTACCACAACTAGAAATGATCATTAAAAAAAATGAAGCCATTAAATACAAGAAAATCTTAGCGTATTTCATACAGAACAAATTTAACCTAAATAGAAAACATTGATCATGACTTACTCTTGAATTTGAATAAACTTATTATTCGTAAATACGTGACTATTTTTCGTCTGTGGTTTTGAAATTAAAATACCATGTAAAAAAACACCGTTAATCCGACATTTAAACCTTCTACGTAACAGAACCATAAAGGCATCATTATTGATAAACAATCAAAACAAGAATCGGAAGCTGAACACGATATTTTTAGTAAATTCGTACCTGATCACTTTTATTAAAACAATTCAAGTGAATTGGACAGTTCCGAATTAAAACGGTGTTCAAAAAAAGTATAAATACAATTCGAAGCATGAAAAGAATAATAATTGCAATTCTCGCATTGGTCTCCATCTCGGCCACTGCTCAAACGAATAAAACAGAAACAACAGGTAAATTTGAAGAAGTATTTGGTTACCTCTCCTCTTTTTACGTGGATGACTTTAATGGTTCAAAAATAACAGATGCGGCGATTGTCGCAATGTTAAAAGAATTGGATCCTCACACCTACCTTATTCCAAAGGAAGATGTAAACGAATCAAATGATCGCATTAATGGAAGTTTCGTTGGGGTCGGCATTCAATTTCAAATCATAGAAGACACGTTGACCGTGATTAATACAATTGAAGGCGGTCCTTGTGAGAAAGTAGGTGTAAAAGCGGGCGACAAAATCGTTCGCGTAAACGACGAAAATATAGCTGGAATTGGTTTACAAACAAATGGAGTTCGAGAACGACTTTTAGGTGAAAAAAATTCGTTAGTCGTTTTAGGAATTTCAAGAAAAGGCGAGAAATCACTGCTTGAATTTGACGTGAGACGCGATAATATTCCACTTTACAGTGTTGCCAGTTCTTACATGGCTACTGAAACAACAGGATACATCAAAGTAACCACGTTTGCGCGCACAACACCAGAAGAATTAACAGCGGCAATCATGGATCTTAAAGCGCAAGGTATGAAGAATCTGATTCTCGATTTACAAGGAAATGGCGGCGGCTTATTGAGCGTTGCCAAATTTATGGCCGACGAATTTCTCTCTGATGATAAATTGATTGTTTATTCCGAAGGACGTTCTCAACCGCGTTCTGATTTGAATGCTGATGATCGAGATGGAAGAGGAAATCCTTATCATGACAAACCAAAGGGTTCTTTTGAAAAAGGAAAATTAGTTGTCTTAATCGACGAAAGTTCAGCTTCCGCTTCGGAGATTGTATCGGGATCTTTACAAGATTGGGATCGCGCGCTAATAATCGGTCGTCGTAGCTTTGGAAAAGGTTTGGTACAACGTCCATTTCAATTGTCTGATGGTTCGGAAATTCGGATCACAATTGCGCGCTATTTCACACCTTCAGGTCGCTTTATTCAAAAGCCATACGAAGAGGGAATTGATGCTTATCAAGATGATTATTTAAATCGCTATGAAAATGGTGAAATGATGCACCGTGACAGTATTAAATTTCCAGACTCACTTCAATTTCAAACGCTTAAATTAAAGCGAACAGTATATGGAGGTGGTGGAATAATGCCTGATGTTTTTGTTCCCCTTGATACGAATGAACTGTCTCCATTATACCGAACAATCGCGCGAAAAGGTTTAGTTAACACATTCACATTTGCCTACGTCGATAAAAATAGAGATGCGCTCAAAGCGAAGTATCCAACCTTTAACGATTTCAAGTCAAATTTCAACGTGGAAGAAGGCGTGATGGAGGAATTTTGGTCACTTGCAAAAACGGAGGTAGTTGAGTTTATCGCTGAAGAGTATGAAACGTCTATAAAACTGATTCAAACATTGATTAAAGCAAGAATTGCGGCGAACCTTTTTGACTCTTCAAAATTTTACCCGATTTATAACGAACAAGAGAACGAAATTTTTATCAGAGCTCTTGAAGTAATTGAAGGCAAAATGATTTCAGATTTAGGATTAGATTATTAATTTTGTAGTCTAATTATGCGGCGCATTTTTAGTTACTTAAAATTGAATTGAACTATATAAACCAAAGAAAATGAAAAAATACTTTAGCTCATTTATTGTTCTCGCACTCGTTGCATGCGGAGGTGAAGGAGATAACACTGCTGACGGCGGAACAAATTCTATCGTTGCAACAACAAATCCTGGAGAAGGTGTTTCAGAATTTGAAGAAGTTGTCAATAACCCAAATGAAAAGCAAGGCACGACTACGATCGAATATATTGAAACGACTCACGATTTCGGAAATGTCAAGTATCCAGGAGAATATTTGTATACATTTAAGTTTAAAAATACAGGGAACGTTCCTTTAATAGTTGAAAGTGCAACGGCTTCTTGTGGGTGCACTGTTCCAAACAAACCAGAAGATCCAATTTTACCAGGAGAGACAGGAGAGATGGATGTTATCTTCAAACCAAAAGAAGGTCAACAAGGTCAGCCGGTTACTAAAAAGGTAACAGTTACGGCAAATACAGATCCTCAACAAACCTATTTAGAAATTTCGGCAAATGTACTTGCACCAATGGTGACAAACTAATTATTTAAAGCTGATTATTAATGAAAAGTCGTCTCTTATGGGGCGACTTTTTTTGTGCGTAAAATTGCCGTTGTTATTGATTTCAATTGTCAAGTTACTTAAACAATCTCCATCTTCCGCAATAAAAATGAAGCGTTCATATTTTGACAGATACCATCTTTATAACGATAATCAAAATACAACTCATCATCTACTATTTCAGCATCAAAATAATGATTCTTTATTTGCGGAATGTCATTTGAAAGTGTGCATAAACTTAAATCATGTGTCGCTATAATACCAGTTGAACCAGAGCCAACCAGTTTCATGACAAATTTCTTCGAGCCTTCTTCCTTATCCTTACTATTTGTTCCTTTTAAAATTTCATCTAGAATGATAAAATAGGGTTCTCTTTTTAGTTCATCCACAATAAACTTAAGCCGTTTCAACTCGGAAAAGAAATACGATTCGTCATTAACAAGCGAGTCCGAAGTGCGCATACTCGTAATTAATTTCATAGGTCTATACGCAAATGAAGTCGCACAAACGGGCAAGCCTACATTTGCAAGCACAAGATTGAGCGCAACTGTCCGCAAAAAA
>JALQVX010000166.1 GCA_023263555.1 Crocinitomix sp. | reverse complement strand
TTGGGATGTAACGAAAGTTGTTATTTGTCTTTTATTATCCATCTTCTTTTGGATACCAGGTATAATCTATGCGATTATTGTTGTGAGTAACAACGTGTAAATCAAATTTTAAGAAATCATAAAAGGATCATCTATATAGGTGGTCCTTTTTTTTGCCTTTATTTCAAATTAAACGATAGGATTTACCCCCAAATGATTCAACTTTTCCTTTCATCTCGAGGTTCATTAAATGCAATGATAATTCTGGCGAGCTGAGGTTGACATCAAGTGCTAACTCATCAATTGGCAAACCTTCTTTCACTTTTTTTAAGCTTGAGATGATTTCTTGCTCTTCAAAAACGAATGAGTCGAACAAATCAGATTGATCGTAGGATTCTTCTTCGTCAATTTCTTCCCATCCCATTACTTCATTCATATCCGAGGCGCAGGTGATGAGATGTGCTTTTTGACTTCTAATGAGATGATTACATCCAGCGGAAAACGGTCGGTCCACGTTACCAGGGACAGCAAAAACATCACGGTTATAACCCAAAGCTAAATTAGCTGTAATTAAAGATCCTCCTGTAATCGCGCTTTCAATTACAACCGTGGCATCTGCTAATCCAGCTACAACGCGATTGCGTTTCGGAAAATTACTCGGATCTCCGGGGGTATAACTCAAAAATTCAGTAATTAAACCGCCTTTCGCTAACATTTTAGCAGCTAAGGATTTATGTGCTGCAGGATAAATAAGTTCCAATCCATGGCCCAATACAGCAATGGTAGAAAGCTTATTTTCCAATGCCGCTTCGTGTGCCTCTTTGTCTATTCCATGTGCCAAGCCACTAATGATCTGAACATCTCTATGCGCTAAATCACGCACCAAATCGTGCGTCATGTTCTTGCCATAAGGCGATATTTTGCGCGTGCCTACAATGGCAATGTTTTGTTTGTTAAATTGAACATTTCCGAGTGAAAAAAAAACAATCGGCCCATCTTCGCAAAATTTTAAAGAAGAAGGGTAATTGGCATCTTGATAATAATGCAATTGAACACCATTTTCGTCCATAAACTCAACTTCCTGTTTTGCGCGCTCGATTGCTGCTGCTCGGTTGAATTTTTTCACCTTACTCAATGTTATTTCGCTCAACTTCGATATTTCCCGTTCAGTTTTTGTAAAAACAGCATCACAGCCACCAACATATGCTGCAAGGGTCTTCGTATTTGAAATACCAATGCCTTGCAATAAACTCAACGCTATTTTATATATTCTCTCGTCCACCCCACAAAAATATATTTTTTGATTAAATAATAATCATTTTTTGATTAATTTTTAATTTTATTCTTCTCATTAAAACACTCGTTTTACGTCAAGTCACGAAAGAAAATATCACCTTTAATCGAGTTTGGCATGATTTTTTTCCGTAAATTTTAGTATTTTTGGTAGATCACTAGATAAGTTTCGAATGTTAAGACAAACGCTAAGTCAAAAATTGCTTCAAAAGCTTTCACCGCAGCAAATTCAGCTCATGAAATTGCTGCAAGTTCCTACTATGGAACTCGACCAGCGAATTAAGGAAGAGATAGAAGAAAATCCGGCACTCGAAGAAGGTGTGGATGAGCAGACTGATGCGGACGACTATGATGATGATTACGACAATGATGTCTCTGAATCAAATGAGGATTTTGATATCAATGATTATTTAGATGATGATTTGCCGCAATATAAAACCTCCGTTAACAACACAAGTAAAGACCAAGATGAAAAATCAGTTCCACTTTCTGGTGGCATCTCTTTTCAAGAAATCCTTACAAGTCAATTGATGTTGCGGAAATTAACTGCCAACGAAAAAGCAATAGCGGAAAACATCATTGGGAATATGGATGATGATGGTTATTTAAGGCGTGACATTGATGCGATTGTGGATGATCTTGCCTTTACTGCAAACGTTCAAACAACTGAGGAGGATGTCGAAGACGTGCTCTTTATTATTCAAGATTTTGAACCCGCAGGTGTAGGTGCCCGCGATTTAAGAGAGTGCCTTTTACTGCAATTAGAAAGAAGACATCATGGAAATATTGCCGTTTATACGGCTAAAAAAATTCTCGAAAAGTGTTTTGATGAGTTTACAAAAAAACACTACGATAAAATTAAAGCCAAATTTGAAATCGGTGATGACGACCTGAAGGATGCGATTGACGAAATCATTCGATTAAATCCTAAACCAGGAAATTCTTTGAAAGAATCAACGGATTCGAAAAATGTACAGCAAATTATTCCTGACTTTATTCTTGTAGATGATGAAGGTGAATTAACACTGACATTAAATAGTAGAAATGCACCTCAGTTAAAGGTAAGCAAGACCTATGAAAATATGCTTCGAAGTTATGCCGAGGGAGCAAAAGGGAATAAAGCGGATAAAGAAGCGGTGCAGTTTGTCCGTCAAAAATTAGATTCGGCGAAATGGTTTATTGACGCAATTCAGCAACGTCAACAAACGCTCTTATATACTATGTCGGCTATTTTGGATTATCAACGTGAGTTTTTCTTAACGGGAGATGATACCAATCTAAAACCAATGATTCTGAAGGATATCGCAGATATTGTGGAAATGGATATATCAACGATATCTCGGGTTGCCAATTCAAAATACATTCAAACACCTTATGGCATTATGTCTCTGAAGTATTTCTTTTCAGAGTCACTCTCTACGTCTTCTGGTGAAGAGGTGTCAACGCGTGAAGTAAAGAAAATTTTACAGGATGCTGTTGATGGAGAGAAAAAGAATAAGCCATTAACGGATCAGAAATTGACGGACTTACTGAAAGAAAAGGGCTATAATATCGCGCGACGAACGGTAGCCAAATATCGTGAACAACTTGATATTCCTGTCGCACGATTAAGAAAAGAATTATGATTCAACGCCAATTTTTTAACACCCTGTCCTATGTTTTTCACCCAATTTTCATTCCCTTATTAGGATTTTACTTTTTATTTAGTTTGGAGACAAGACCGGTTAGTTTCAATCGCCTGGATGCTCTTTTCCTATTTCCGGATCAGGTCAAAATCTTTACCTATGTGGTAATTGCAATTCTCACCATTGTTGCGCCTGTTTTGAGTTTGCTCATCATGTATGCGAACAAAATGATTTCAAGTTTCACGCTCGAGCGGCGAGAAGATCGTGTTTACCCTTTTATTCTAGTGAGTTTTTACTATTTATTGGCCTATATCTTTATTCGGACGAGAGTACCAATAGAATATCAACATCCGGCATTTGTTGGTTTTATGTTCGGCGTTTTGGTTCTTTTTATAACGTGTTTTATCATTAATTTTTATGTGAAGGTGAGTCTGCATGCTGCCGCCATTTTTGGGCTTGTTGGTATGTTACTCGGGTACAATCAAACGCAGCTGAGTTGGGATCCTTCTGCAGGACCAACAAACTTGTTAATCATTCTTTATCTTATTGTTTTAGCGGGAATAATCTCAGCAGGAAGGATTTACCTTAAAGCACATTCTCTCGCTGAAATACTATTGGGTTCAGCAATTGGTTTTTTAGTCGTTTTCGTTTCGGTCAAATATGGTGTGTATCTATAAGATTACCTTATATTTTTCACTCGCCTGATATAGTCACCAAATGCTCAAAGGGTTAGTCAACGATTTTTATTCGTCAATCAACCTTTAAACATGACCGCTCATAGATAATCTATAGAAATAATTGGGCATTGTTTTTGAAAATGATTATTCATATTACCTTTGTAATTGCATACAAAATCAAAGATTAAAATAAATCTGATTAAGATGAAACTAAGAAATACATTATTGATTTTAGCCACAGCACTTGTGTTAGCTGCATGTGGTTTAGGAAAAAGCGGGACGGATGATGTTCCTTCAGGCGGAATTAATTTATTTTCGCTCCAGCAAGATAAAGATTTAGGGAAACAAGTAGCAGGTGAAATCGCTGCTGATCCAGCTCAGTTTCCGGTTTTAGATTCAGCTTCAAATGTGGCAGCCTATAAATATATTTACGGTATCCGTGATAAAATTTTAACAACCGGTAAAGTACAACACAAAGATGATTTTGTTTGGCAAATACGTATCATTGAGGATGATTCTACTTTAAACGCTTTTTGTACGCCAGGCGGTTATATTTACGTATACACGGGCATCATTCTATATCTTGAAAATGAAGCGCAATTAGCAGGTGTTATGGGGCATGAAATGGGTCATGCAGATTTACGTCATTCAACGCGTCAAATGACTAAGAGTTATGGTATTGAAATTCTAATTAGCGCAGCATTGGGCGAAAGAGAAGCCTTAAAGCAAATTACAACGGGTCTTATCGGTTTGAAATTTAGCCGTGAACATGAAACTGAGGCAGATCGCATGTCTGTTGAATATTTATGTGGTACAACTTGGCCTGCTGACGGTGGTGCTGGTTTCTTTGAGAAAATTGAAGCGAGTGGTGGGGGTGCATCTCCTGAATTTTTAAGTACACACCCTAGTCCGGCAAATCGTATCGAGAATTATCATACATGGGCAAAAGAGAGTAATTGTGGAGGTAAAGACAATGGTATTACAGCGTTTAATCGTTTCCAACAATTGTTTAAATAATTAAATTGATTTACATAAAAAAGGCTACTCAATTCGTGTAGCCTTTTTTATTGCCTGTAAAGTTTATAATACAATCTTTTTGGAGGCCTGAAATTCATTTTTTTGAATGATTGAGAGAATATAGATACCTTTAAAATCAGCGGGCAATTCTACACGTTGCGGTCCTTCATATTTTTCACGGTAAACAATTTGGCCCGTGATAGATGTGATCAATAATTCGTAAGGCTCATCTAAACCAGTCTCAATATTAACCATATGTGCGTGATTGAAGATGAAAAATGTTTCTCCTAAATCCTCTTCTCTGATAGGCAGGCTTTCTATCGGACTTGCTTTTTTAGAATTTCCTTCAATTTTAATATAATTGCATTCAATCTTCCCATTGTCGAAAAAAGTAGCCTGTACTTCGGCACGAACAAAGCGAATGTCTAAGGAGTCGTTAAAGACTCGTATTGCTGCATTATTTTTACTGTCCTGTAATGGCGTCCATGTCTTACCATTTGTTGAAGTATAATAAACCACCTGTTCAATCTGTGCATGATCGACGACTTCAAAGTTGAAAAGAAGACTTAATTCTTGGTAATGGGTCAGTACTTCAATTTCTTTGGTTAACGAAACAGAATAGGTTCCACCTAACTCGGAGAAAAATTGTGTGCTTTGCTCGTTAAATTCAATCGCGTCAAACGTAGCGTATGGACTGATATACCAACCATTAAAATTTGTTCCAGAATTTTGTCCACATTCAAAAAGTACTGTTTGTGAGTTGACTGCTGAGATTGTCATCAGGCATGCCGCTAAAAATGTAATTCGTAACATACGCTCGTTATTGGTTAGTTTCAATAACATAACACGTGCTGCGTAATTTCGTTACAGTATCTATTTTAGTCCCTAGATCTTCTTAACCACCGCGGTATAACAAATGCGCCTATGAGCAGATAAGGATAATATGAAAGTGTACGCCAAATAAGAGCGAGGGCGAGTGCAGACACACCAATGCTGGCGATATAATCCTGGAAAAGTGAACTGAACGCTATTTCTGCAACTCCACTTCCTCCGGGTGTCGGTGTAATCAGCATGCCTAACCACATAACCAATTGTCGAGCAAGAATGAGGAAATGGTCACCGAAATCAATTGCAATAAATGCAGCCAACACAAGATTCACAACGATAAACCGAGCAGTCCAAGACCAAATTGTGGTCAGCATTAATTTAATCCAATCTACACCTGATTTTTCCTTGAGCTTCATAGAGGCAATTGCTATGTCTTTTGCATATTGTTCTCCTGCTTTTTGTCTTCTTTTTAAAAAGGGCAAACGATAGACTGCTTTTACAAGCCCTCCAATAATTTTAGGGGAATAAAAAATACTGACCACTAAAAGAAGATTGAATATGACAAGTAAAACATAACCAATCCAAAAAAAACTCATTCCTCCCGACTTAAACCAATTCATACTTTCTGGAAAAAGAGCGCTATTCGTAATACTCATCAAAACAAGGGGAATGGCGAGGATATAGAAAAGATTATCCAAAATTAATGTCGTAATGACCAATGTGGTTGATTCGGCGAGTGGGATCTTTTCGCGTTCAAGAATAAAAATAGCAACAGCAGATCCTCCTACTACTCCCGGCGAAATTGCAGAGGCAAATTCCCAAATCATAATCACATTGAAGGCTTGTTTCCAACTTAACTTTCGTTCGGTAAGCAGGCGAATACGAATCATATAGGCAAGATCTCGCATAGCCATAAAAACAAGAGCTAAACCAAGATAAATAAATGTTCCGTTGGTCCAAGACAAGTCTTTTAAATCAGATGTGGAAGAGGCTGATTCACCCCAATACACCCATCCGATTAGGAGGATACAAATCAAGATCGCACCATAAACTCTTTTTTTACTGAGTAGGCGAGGTAGACGATCTTTCATATTCTTGTGCGGTAAATGGAGGTGCTAATCACGCATAAATTCAATTTCAATACGTCGATTAATGTCTCTGCCCCAGAGATATCGATTGGGAGCAATAGGATTGGCTGAACCATAGCCTTTATAGAGGACGCGCTCCGAAGAAATACCATTTGCTACAAGATAATCATAGACAGCTTTCGCACGACTTTCTGAAAGAACTTGATTGTTTTCTTCAATTCCTGATGAATCGGTGTATCCGTTAATGTTGATTTTTATTCCTTTATTTTCCTTTAAATAGGCCACTAATTGATTGAGATGGTCGACACCAACACCCGCGGTTGGCAATTCTGAACTACTTGAAGCAAAATTTAAGGAGTCGACAATAAAAACACTTCCCAAACCTTCCGCTTTGGGGTTTTCAAAAAAATGAGAGAGGTAGGCGTTTTTTAGTTCTTCGTCATTTTTGACTGTTGAATCATATCCTTTTTCGTCCACTAATTTGTCGGTCGCATGAGTGGTTTTATTGAGAATCTTCACTTCAATTCTTCGATTGCCTTCACGGGTTGATTTGTAGCGATTGCT
>JALQVX010000034.1 GCA_023263555.1 Crocinitomix sp. | reverse complement strand
CACTCACATTACCCGCCATATTGTACAAACCATAAGCGTTTGGCCAATAACTCATCACAGGCGCGGTGACGTCTGCTCCATCACTAAGAGAACCGGCAATGCCCATATAATCACTATTCGCAAAGGCAGCGCGATAAATATAAACCTCTTTAAATTCACCGTTATATTGTTTTTCGTAAAGTGTATCTTGGTAGACACTTTCCGTTCCAAAGTTCAAACTATTTGCTTTCATTTCACCTTTTTCGGTTCGAATGGATGGTTCGTCCCATGGGTAAATGGCATACGGATTGCCTCCCATGGCTGCATAGATCCACTCCAATTCGGTTGGTAAACGATAGACAACTTTCTGATACACACGAGCTGGATTTTGATTGTACAATTCGGTTAGCCACGCACAATATAAGTTTGCCTGTTCATAAGAAACCCCAACAACGGGATAGTTTTGATAGGCTGGATGTCGGAAATAGTATTCAATATACGGTTCATTATACGCCATAGGAGTTCGCCAAACAAGTGTGTCGGGCAAAATGGTTTTGTATTTTTCAGAATCTCGTGTTTTGTAATAAGAAAGAAATTCTAAATAATCCAAATTGGTTACTTCGCCTTTTGCCATCATGAAATCGTTGACGGTGAAAACTTGTGACATCAAACTTGCAACTGGAATTGGACTGCCTTCGATAACTGGTGCAGATGCAGAGCCTCCCGGAATAAAAACGTAGGACGATTTTTTTAAAAATTCTTTGTTCTTTTTTTGAATGATTTTGAGGGAATCTTCTGATGACGAGTGGCCTAGGATGGGAGATAAAAATAGGCAAGTCAGAATGAGGAGTAAAATTTTAGTGTGCATAGGCTTGAATTCGTTATGGATGTATAATAGCGGAAGAGCGAATCGTTACAATTAGCGCGACTGATTTTCGAAGGTCAATCAAAAAAGTGAACCAATTTATTCATGATATGCTACCGAATGAATGCAGTTGTAGGTGTGTTATTCGTTTTAAAAATTAACTAGGTCAATATTTTTATGGAAATACGTTGAAAAATGCATCTATCAAATAGTAAAAATGAACGTTTTCAAACTTAAGTTGTACAGCTCTCAAAATCGAACGATTATGCAAACAAATGAATCGAGTATTCCTGTTTCAAATCAAAATTTAAAGTCTGTAATCGGGCATTTATTGAATGATGCCAGACACTATCAGATTCTTTATTTATCCGGTTTTCTAATGTATGGAATTATCGCTTTGAAATGGGAAATAACCATGCAACAATTAATTGTCGTGATAGGTTCGAGTTTGGTCACCCAATTTTTGTGGTTGAAATTAGCAGACAAACCAATGTCGGGACTTAAAAGTGCATTAATTACCGCGTTGGGTTTATGTCTCATACTTAAATCGGCTTCGCTTTTGACATTAGTTGTTGCGGCTGTCGTGGCGATCTCGAGCAAATTCATTTTAAAAATCAAAAACAAACACCTTTTTAACCCGGCCAATTTTGGGATTATTTTCAGTGTTCTTATTTTGGGAGATGCATGGATTTCTCCAGGACAGTGGGGGAGTAGTGCTATTTTTCTTTTTGCATTATCCGTTTTTGGATGCATTGTTTTGATGAAAATCGGTCGACTGGAAACTTCGTTGGTTTTTCTCGGCAGTTTATTCTTGATGGAATTCGGAAGGATGTATGTGTATCAAGGATGGGAAATGGATGTAGTATTCCACAAGTTTTCAAATGGCACGTTGTTGTTGTTCACCTTTTTTATGATTACAGACCCCATGACCATTCCCAACGCTAGAAAGTCACGAATTATTTGGGCGCTCATTTTGGCTACGGCAACGTTTATTTTGGGGAATTTTATGCAAATCTACACCGCTCCAATATGGGTTTTGTTTTTCATGACACCAATCACGGTTTTCTTCGATAAAATTTGGCCAGCAGTGAAATTTCAATGGCTTCAAAAGAAAAATGAGATGCAATCAATTAACTAAAATCAATTCTAGTAAAACACGAATATTCACATTTAACACGTAAACAAATGAAACTAAAAAAAATAATAGCGACGATTTTAATCGGAGGTATTGCCAGTTCAGGTTTCGGCTTCTGCGGCTTTTATGTCGCAAAAGCCGACACTAAATTGTTTAATAAAACCTCGCAAGTCATTTTAGTGAGAGACGGCAATAAGATGACAGTTACTATGTCAAATGATTTTAAAGGTGATATCAATGATTTCGCCATGGTCGTTCCTGTTCCAACCGTTCTTAAACGCAATGATATTCGTGTTGTTCCTGCTTCACTTTTTGGTAAATTAGACGCTTATTCTGGTCCTCGATTGGTGGAATATCATGATTATAACCCTTGTAATCCGCCTTTGCCTGAATATTATTTTGAGTCTTTAGATATGGTGACGAGTGCTGCGACCACTGATTTTATGTCAGTTCCTCGCTTGGCAAATAAGTCAGTAACAATCGAGGCACAATATCAAGTTGAAGAATATGATATTTTGATTTTATCTGCGACAGAATCAACTGGATTGAGGGATTGGTTAATTGAAAACGGATATAAAATTCCTACCGCGGCAGACGAAGTGCTAGAACCTTATATCAAAAATAAGATGAAGTTTTTTGTCGTTAAAGTCAATGCTGAAAAAATGGCTGAAATGTCGGGAATGAATACCGTTAAAAAGTATATTGACGATCCCGATATGGGAGATGTTAAAAATTTACGCCCACTTCAAATTACCTATGAATCGGATAAATTTATGTTGCCTATTCGTTTAGGAATGGCGAATTCTACGGGCGAACAAGATATGGTTGTTTATGCGTTTACAAAAGAAGGTCGCGTTGAAAGTACCAATTATAGAACGACAAAAATACCTTCAAACACCATGATTCCGGAGTTCGTAAGAGAGAAATTCGGTCAGTTCTATGTTGATTTATTCGATAAGGCGCATACTGAAGAAAATAATGAAGCCATCTTCTTAGAGTATGCTTGGAATGTAAGTCCACAATTTACAGGAATGAAATGTGACCCATGTGTTGGTCCACCTCCGATTTTCGCTGATTTAAAAGAAGCTGGTGTTGATTGGGCTGTCAATACGAACAATCAAGCAAGTAATGAGGTATTTTTTACACGTTTGCATTTGAGATATAAAAGAGAAACACATCCACAAGATTTGCTTTTTCATGTCACACCAAACAAAGAAAATTTCCAGGCGAGATATATTATTACCAATGCAGCAACGGGTGATTTATCGTGTGAAGCAGGGCAAGAATATTGTGTGAAAGTTGTGAAAAGACGAGCAGACGAACTTGAAAACCTCAATGATTTAACCGCATGGGAAACACAACAATACAGAGACTATGTAAGAGAATATTATGACAAATTGCAAGATCCAACACTTATGAATAGAATTGAGGCAGATCCAAAACGAAATGATGCTTTTCCAATTTTCCCAGGCGACCATAATGATCCAAAAGGAGGTTTAAAATGGGGAATTTTAGCGGGTGTTTTTGCTTTTATGGCTTGGATTTTAGGTGTTAGGTTATATCGTAAGTCTTTGTTTGGCTGGTCGTATGGATTTTCAATAAAATAACAACGTTTTCTAAGGCCGGTTTTTTTAAACTGCGTAGTTGTTGTACTTCCATTTCTGTGATTTATTATTCGTCGTATAGTTGGGAATTATTGATAAAATAGATTCGCTATTTTTCCTCTTTGAAAATCATTACCTTTGTATACAGCATAAAAAACAAGTAAAATGAGTTTAACAG
>JALQVX010000313.1 GCA_023263555.1 Crocinitomix sp. | reverse complement strand
GTTTTTGGAGACGTAATGACCAATTTATTTGAAGATCGATTTTTCCAACCGGTTAAACGCAATTTCACATCAACCTCACCTTCGGTAAATCTTTTCGAAAACGAAACAGCATTTACGATTCAATTAGCCGTTCCTGGTTTTAGCAAAGACCAATTCAAAATTGACTTGAAAAACAATCGGCTTACCGTTTCAGCTGCTGTGCAAGAGGAGAAAGAAGATGTAAAACCGAATTACACGCTGCGCGAGTTTAACTACAATGAGTTTACACGCCTTTTCAACCTACCAAAGAGTACAGATCAATCGTCAATAGCTGCGAGTTATACAGATGGAATTCTTGAAATTGTTATTGCAAAAAAAGAAGAAGAAAAACTTGTTTCAAGACAAATTGAAGTGAAATAAGGCCATCTCATGACAAAAAAAAAGAGGTAATCCATCATGTGATCACCTCTTTTTTTTTGCCTTTATTAAATATTTAATTAGATGCTTCTAATGCAGCCGCAGCCTCAATCTCTTCTTCCAAACTACGATCAACCTCCACAGCACCTTCTGCCATACTTGAAATCGTTTCTGTAATCACGCGCAGTGCATTTTTTGTTTTATCGTTCAGTACCATTGAGATATTAATCTCTTCCATTGTTCCAGCTCCTTTTACATAAGCTAAGATAACTGCAGCAATTCGAGCATCTCCTAACGTCTCCATATTCACCATACTCGAAACATCCAAAAACATTCCAAAAGGAGTCGAAGCAAAGACATTCCCTTCGTCTGCAATTTTCGTTCCGCCACCTGCATTGATTTTTGCAGCCCACACACTGTCATTCGAACTAAATAGAACATTGTCCTTTAACAAAAGATAAGCATCTCCATTTTTAACAACCGTACCTTCTACAAGGGAATCACCAAATGCTTTTGATAAAACAGCAGCATCTTGCACACCCAACACAATAGCAAATAAAGGAGTTGGCTCTGAATAAGAATAAGGTTCACCATAACCATAATCCACCGTTTTTTCAACTTGGTCAACACGATCAATAATAACAAACACCTCACCATTTAATGCCGATTTAGCCTCTTGTACCGTCAAGCCCATTCGTTCTAACTCTTCTTCCAAATCACCACCATTAATCATCCCTTCATTATCTTGCGAATAATCCAATGCCTTTGCGAAATCAACATTCCAACCCAAGGTAAACAAAGGATTATCACTATTACCGAAACCTAAATATTTTGAATCAATCGGCGTTTCTTTCATGAAAGAAATCTCCTCCTTCAATTCTTCAGAAAGATGACTTAAAAATTGAAAATCAACGCTTCCCTCATTAAAATTCAAGAACATCTCAAGGTTCAATCCTTCAATGCGCTCACGGTTCGCTTCTAAATCACTCGTCTCACCCATACTCATCTCGAGTGAATATTGATAAAATCCTTTACCGATAAAGGAAAGGGCAAGATCTGATTTATGGCTTAAAAAGGTAAGATATTCATCATTTACTTCACCATCTTCAGCAGTTTCAAGCATTGCAATCAATTTATCCACTGTTGCTGGCCCTTCTTTTGCCCCTCCACCCATCATCATGGTCATCATATCGGTAGGAATATTGGCTGCAATTGCAAATTCTTCATTCCAAACAATCACATAATTATCACTTGATTTGATTACGTAATTACATCCCTCTTTTTCCAAGATTTCCGCATTAGCCTCCGTTTCTAGTAATTCCCGAAATGCAGTCTCATCTTTTAATTTAAAAATACCATAAAAATTAGGCGTGAAAGCCTCTCCTTTTCCAACGATCACCTGAACATTGACATCATAATCAACACCTGTGACTGCTTCATCAAGGAAAAACCCAACCATCATCTCTTGCGTAAAAGGCAATGCACCATCCATAGCTCCTGATTTTTTAATCAGATCACCGGGCAATGTATTCACCAATAAAAAAGGCGAATCAATAGAACTGATCATAGCTGATACTTTCTCTTCACGCGATCGATCTGAACTACAACTTGCAATTACTAACAATAAGGTTGTCAATACTATAATTGACTGAAATACGTTTCTCATTCGATTAATTTAAACAATTTCTGCAAAGTTAATTAAAACTTCTTTGCGGAGCATAAATCCTACATTAACTTTGCACCATGCATTCGATCGAACCATTTTACAATTGGAGAGGCTTCTACATTGCGTCAGAAGACCTGCAATCCCCTTTTTATGAGCGAGAGTATAGTGAATTTGAATTCACTGACTCCATTTACAATTTCCTCATTCACCCCCAATGGGATTCAATCGAATCGCAGACACTTTTCATTAAAATCCTCTTTGTAGATTACGAAGATGGCGTGGCAATCATTGAGTTATTTGGTGAATGGAATGATGTGATCGAAAACGACATCATGTTGTTAAAGCGAAATATTGTAGAACCCTTAATGGAATGCGGGGTATTTAAATTTATCTTAATCGCCGAAAACTTGCTTAATTTTCATGGTAACGAAACGGATTATTATGAAGAATGGTTTGAAGAAATCGCAGATGAAGACGGATGGATTGCGCTTATAAATACGCGCGATCATGTTCTTCAAGAATTTAAGGATTTCGATTTGGATTACTATTTCTTGATGGGCGGAAAATTAGAAGAAGTCAATTGGCGCGCTTCCACTCCTTTGCAATTTATAGATCGCATCTCAAGTTTTGTTCAAAAACGACTTCAATGAAAACTGAACATCTCAAACTAATTCAATTGAGTAAAACTGAATTAATTTCGTTTAAATGTTGAAAAATGCTTTAAATCAAAGTATTACAGATTAAATTTTAGATGATGTTTTGACTTAATATTTCTGTGAATGTTCAATTTTAGGAGCTCAATAATAAAGAAGATAATTTGTTGTTTTTATTTCAACCTTGAAAAGAATGTTACGAAAAAAAATGCTAGATTAGCACTAACAAATAAATATGATATTATGAAAAAAAGAATTTTACGTAATTTAAGTCTAGTAGCAGCTTTGTCTGTTTCTAGCACTATGTATGCTCAACTTCCAGATGGTGGTATTTACCCTGATGGACACATTGTTACGGATCTTGATGGAAACACGCATGATATTGATGCGATCTTAGCTAGCGGTAAAGCTGTTATTATTGATGCATTTGCTGATTGGTGTCCCCCTTGCTGGTCATACCATGTAGGAGGAACGTTAGAAGATCTTCATGAAGACCTACCTTACATTGAAATTTTCGGTTTAGAAGCAGACCCTGGTGTTCCTGAATCTTATATCTCAAATCCTGCTACAGGTATGGGTGATTGGACCTTAGGTGGAACAGTTGGCTATGTTTTAGCGAATGATAATGCAGTTGCTGGAAATTTAAACTTGGCTTACTATCCAACTCTTGTTTTAGTTTGCCCTGATCACACAACAACTGAAATTGGACAACAGTCCTACGCTTATTGGAAAAATGCTATCCTAAATTGCCCAGGTTTAGCTACTTCGATAACAGAAACTGACGCTATTTCTGTAACTAGCATTTATCCAAACCCTGCAACTGATATGGCAAACATATCTTTCAGTGTTAAAGATGCTGGTGTTGCAAAAATTGAAATCTTAAATGCTGTTGGTCAAGTAATCGTTTCTCGAGATTTAGGAACTATTTCAGGTCAACAAAATATTTCAATGAATACTGCTGATCTTGCAAGTGGAATGTACATTGTAAGAATCTCTGTTGGTGAAAATATCACTACAAGAAGCTTATCGATTTCTAACATCTAATTGTTAGACCAACTTGAAAAACTATTAGCCGTGGAGTTCGCTCTACGGCTAATTTTTTTGCTTTTTATTTAGAGCTTCTGCCACTTTTCGATCAATTGGAAAAGTGAAAGTCGTTGGATCTAAATCATTCAAATTAACCCATCTAAAACTTTGCTCGTTCGCCTTTAAATCTGATAATGCAATTGGAGAAGGAATACGATCAGTCTCTTTTGTTTCAACGTTATAATAGAAACTAATTAACTGTTCGTTTGAATTAAAAGCTGAAACTTGTAAAAAATCATTCACATAATAAAGGTCCTTCACTTCAATTGAAATAGCCATTTCTTCCTCAAATTCACGAATTAAGCAGTCCGCCAAACCCTCTCCCTTTTCTAGTCCACCACCCGGGAATTTGGTCATTATCATACCACCTCTATGCTCATCTGTCACTAAAACATGATCATCAACAATTAATAGGCCGTATACCCGCAAATTATAACTTACTATCATACAATCAATTTAGCACTACTATATACTCACTTTGAAACCTTTCTTTAACTAAATAAATCACTTAATCTGCGAACAAAGGCAGTACTTTTTGTGTTCAAAGTCGTATATTTGAAGGTTAAATTTAACCATAAACTAGAATTGATGGCAATTAATCCGAAAGAACTCGAATTCAATAAAAATGATGACAGTATGAGAATGCGTATTTCAGAAATGGAGCGCAAACTTGAAACAATTTATTTAGGTGGAGGTAAATCAAAAATAGAAAAACATCATTCAAAGGGCAAACTTACGGCACGAGAGCGAATTGATTTATTGATAGATCCGAACTCACGCACAATTGAAATAGGAGCATTTGCAGGTGAAGGCATGTATGCCGAACACGGAGGATGCCCTGCTGGAGGTGTTGTGATTAAAATAGGATATGTAAGTGGAAGACAATGTATTATTGTTGCTAATGATGCTACCGTAAAAGCAGGCGCCTGGTTTCCAATTACGGGTAAAAAGAACTTGCGTGCGCAGGAGATCGCAATGGAAAATCATCTTCCGATCATCTATTTGGTCGATAGCGCAGGAGTTTACTTGCCCTTGCAAGATGAAATCTTTCCTGACAAAGAACATTTTGGAAGAATATTTAGAAATAATGCAGTGATGTCCTCCATGGGAATTACGCAAATAGCTGCTGTAATGGGCAGTTGCGTTGCCGGAGGAGCATATCTTCCGATCATGTCGGATGAATCTTTAATTGTCAATAAAACCGGAACCATCTTTCTAGCTGGGTCTTATCTCGTTAAAGCAGCGATTGGAGAATCAATTGACAATGAAACATTAGGTGGGGGACACACGCACACTTCTATTTCAGGGGTATGTGATTATCTTTCCGAAAATGATGAAGAATGCCTGTCTACTATTCGCGATTTGATGAGTCGTTTGGGAGAAAAAGATAAAGCTGGTTTTGATCGTATTGAGGCAATTGCGCCCAAAAAAGATCAGGGTGAACTCTTTGGAATCTTTCCAGATGATCGAGCGAAGCCTTATAACATGAAAGATGTTATTGAAAGAATCGTTGATGACTCGGAATTTAATGAGTATAAAAAAGATTATGGTAAAACAATTCTTTGCGGATATGCTCGAATTGAAGGATGGAGTGTTGGAATTGTCGCTAATCAACGATTAGTCATCAAAAATTCAAAAGGTGAAATGGAATTTGGCGGTGTGATATACAATGAATCTGCAGATAAAGCCGCTCGTTTTATTATGGTCTGCAACCAAAAAAACATTCCTCTAGTTTTCTTGCAAGATGTTAGTGGATTTATGGTAGGATCAAAATCAGAACATGCGGGAATCATCAAAGATGGTGCAAAATTAGTGAGTGCTATGGCGAATTCAGTTGTTCCTAAATTTACAATCATTCTTGGCAATTCATACGGCGCTGGAAATTATGCTATGTGCGGAAAAGCGTATGACCCACGTTTAATCGTTTCATGGCCGACTGCTGAATTGGCCGTAATGAGTGGAGCATCTGCGGCGAAAACACTGATGCAAATTGAAATCGCGTCCTTAAAAGGAAAAGGTGAGGAAGTTGATGAAGTCAAACAAAAAGCAATTTACGACAAGATCAAAGCGCGTTATGACGCACAAATCTCTCCTTATTACGCTGCTTCTAGAATTTGGGTGGACGCGATTATCAATCCGCTGGAAACACGAAAAGTTGTGAGTATGGGAATCGAAGCTGCTAATCATTACAAAACAGATAAGCGATACAATGTTGGCGCATTACAAACCTAATCAGTTAATTTTCTTTCTTTTACACTATTTGCCGAACGTTTAATTTAGATGAATGAAACTGTATATTCTTTTATTCGTCTGCTTATCGAGTCGTTTTAGTTTTGCAGCTAAAATTCCATTACACCTGGTTGAGCATGCCGATTCAATTGATAAAACGCTGACTATTCGTCATCAAGACTTAGCGGAATACCTCATGATTGCTACTTCATCCGATCGCGAGAAAGTGTTCATCTTCGCTTATTGGATTGCAAAAAACATCCACTATGACAAAAATGAACTAAAGCGACTGGATCGCAATAAAATTCCTCGCGAAGTGCTAGACAATCGAAGAGCAGTTTGCGGAGGTTATTCAAACTTATTTGAACAATTATGTCAAGATGCCTCCATCCTAGCCTACTCGGTCAGCGGATATGCTTATGGAAAATTTATTAAGCGTACATTTAAAAATGGAAGTCTCAAGCATGGTTGGAATGTGGTTTATTTAAATGGAAGATGGGAACTTGTTGACGTAACCTGGTGCACCGAAGAGGCGAAAGAGAACAAATTCAAGGAGAGCTTGGAACTAGAATGGCTTTTAATGGATCCCCTCACTTTTTCTCAAACCCATTTTCCAAATGACCCGAAATGGCAACTATTAGACCAACCTAAATCGAAGCGTGAATTTTGGAGTAACGAAGAAGATGGAAATTGGAAAATTGATTCTCAGAATGAATTGCAGTCCTTATCCAAATTGAATAAGGTAGACGGAAAATTGATCTCCATCAAAAGTCAATACGCACACGATCAGGATAAAAAAGAATACCTAAATAATTTATTGCGGCTAGCTTGGGATTGTTCAGGAGGATCGGGTTATGATGAAAGTCAAATAAAAAAGGGCTTGACCATCTTTCAATTTTCTGAGCAGGAATTAGAACGCATTCAGCCCACTTTTAAAAAGAAGAAGTACTACAAAATGATAAAAACAGGGATTTATATTTCAATGAAACGCCTTGAACTACAGGAATAATTTTATACCTTAAAAACATGAAGTATATCCTTTCATTCCTTCTACTGATCAACTTGAG
>JALQVX010000019.1 GCA_023263555.1 Crocinitomix sp. | reverse complement strand
TGTGGAGATTACCTTCGAAATGCCAATGGGTGAAGTGGTTTTTGATTTTTACGATAAATTAAAGTCGGTATCACGTGGATACGCCTCTTTCGATTATTATCCAATTGAATATAAAAGGTCGGATTTGGTGAAGATGGATATTTTATTGAATGGTGACCAAGTTGATGCTTTATCGGCGCTAGTGCACAGAAGCAATGCACACAGTTTAGGTAAAAAGATTTGCGTTAAATTAAAAGAATTGATTCCGAGACAACAATTTGAAATTCCTATTCAGGCCGCAATTGGTGCAAAAGTTGTTTCGCGTGAGACGATTAAAGCCTTGCGTAAGGATGTAACTGCTAAATGTTATGGTGGTGATATTTCGCGTAAACGTAAATTGTTGGAAAAACAGAAGAAAGGTAAAAAACGTATGCGCCAAGTCGGTAATGTAGAAATTCCGCAAGAGGCGTTTATGGCTGTTTTGAAATTAGATTAATGCTATATTTTCAATTTATAATACAAGTTGTAGTGTAGATTGAACTAATTTTATGCGTTGTATTCTTCTTCTTTAATCATACTTTAGTAACATGAAAGTTTTAGGTATTATTCCTTCGCGCTATGGATCAAGTCGTTTCCCTGGCAAGCCATTGATTGACTTAAAGGGCAAGTCTATGATCCAACGTGTTTATGAGCAAACGAAAAAATGTGATGCTTTTACCACCGTTGTTGTAGCTACTGATGATGAACGAATTTACGATCATGTAACCGCTTTTGGTGGAGAGGTTATGATGACGAGCGATCAACACCAAAGTGGAACGGAGCGTTGTGGTGAAGTGATTGAAAAATGGACTGATTTTGATATTGTTGTCAATATTCAAGGAGATGAACCTTTAATTCGCCCCGAACAATTGAGTGACCTGATTGCCGTTTTTGAAGATGAATCGGTGGAAATAGCCACCTTGGTTAAGGCAATGCATAATGAGGCAGATATTAGAAATCCCAATCGCATTAAAGTCGTTCTTGATGACTTAAAAAACGGAATCTATTTTAGCCGAAGTCCTATTCCCCACATTGCTAATACACCGCATGATGAGTGGATGGATAAGACAACTTTTTGGAAACATATTGGCATTTACGCTTGGCAGATGTCTGTGCTCAAAACCCTATTAACTTTTGAACCTTGCCCATTGGAACGATTAGAATCTTTAGAACAATTGCGTTGGCTTTTTAATGGGTATAAAATTCGGACGGTTGAAACATTTATTGAGACGCCAAATATTGACGCGCCTGAGGATATTGATGCTGTTTTGAAGCTTTTATAGGTACTTAGGCGCTGGCTTAGGGATTGAACTGGCAGCTTGAGGCTTTGCCGAAACTATAAGGGAAAGCCCGACCCGAAGCGAACGCAGTGAGTGACAGGGGAAGCCCCAAGAAATTTAGCCAAAAATTATTTTTAGATCTAAAACGGTGTAAACTACTATCTTTGCGGCGACGAAACTATTTTTCGTCCTAATGATTAAGCAATGAGTGAACGAAATAAGAAAACTGGCCCTGCGAAAAAAGGCGATTCTAAAAAGCCTAGTAGAACGAGTGGTGAAAGAGGAAAAAGTGTAGATAAACCAAAGGCGGGTGACCGTACCAAAGGTTTTGAAAAGCCCTTTAAAAAGGGTGGATTTGAACAGAAATTTAAGAAGCCTAAAGGTGACCCAATGCCAAGCTTTAATGATGATGTTCGTTTGAATAAATTCATTGCCAATGCAGGAATTTGCTCGAGACGTGAAGCGGATGTATTGATACAAAGTGGTGTGGTTGAAGTGAATGGAAAACCCGTTACTGAAATGGGATACCGCATTAAACCGGGTGACGAAGTGAAGTATGACGGCAGTTTAATTCAGACGGAGAAGAAACGTTATGTTTTATTGAATAAGCCAAAAGATTTTATTACAACCATGGATGACCCTATGGGAAGGAGAACGGTTTTACAATTGGTGAAAGGTGCTTGTAAAGAGCGCATTTATCCGGTTGGAAGATTGGACCGCAATACGACTGGTGTTTTATTATTTACAAATGACGGTGATTTAGCGAAGAAATTGACGCATCCACGTTATGAGGTGAAGAAAATTTACCATGTTGAGTTGGACCGCCCGATAGATGTGGATCAAATTAAGGCTTTACACGAGGGTGTGACGTTGGATGATGGGGATTTTGTGAAGGTAGATAAAGCGGAGATTATTGTGGATACAAGAAGCCGCGAGGTGGGTGTAGAAATTCACTCAGGTAAAAACCGCGTAGTGCGTCGTATTTTCGAAGCGATTAATTATAAGGTTGTACGTTTGGATCGGGTAAAATTTGCTGGGTTAACGAAAAAAGATTTACCGCGTGGAACGTGGAGACATTTGACTTCGCAAGAGGTTGATTTTTTAAGGATGACGTAAGGAATAAATAACTTTTAAAAAAGCCCGTTTTAATACATTTAAGATGGGCTTTTTTTATTCCCCCGTAGCGATTCCTCTCCCACTCCTACTCCATTCACTCCAAGAACCTATATATAATTTTGGAAGATCAAAACCGGTGTGCGCCAATGCCAATAACGTATGACACGCCGTAACACCCGAACCACAGTGAACAGTGATATCACTTGCCTTGTGTTTTTCAAAGATTTGCTGATACTTTTCATGAAGCTTTTCTGGACTTAAAAACAAGCCATTCTCATCTAGATTCTCTGAATAAGGAATATTTATCGCGCCCGGAATATGTCCTGCAATCAGGTCGATAGGTTCAAATTCACCCCGATAACGACCGGCTTCGCGGACATCAATGATTATTTTAGTTGGATCATTAGCCTCTTGTACAACCTCATCTATTGCCGTTAAAGGCAAATTCCATTTACTTATTTTTCCATAGTAATTTGGATAAATGGTAACAGGTTGATCGTTCAGTCCGATTCCTGCATTTTCGGCAGCTTGCAATCCGCCATTTAAAACCTGCACTTTTTCATGACCAATCGCTTTGAGCATCCACCAAAACCGAGCCGAAGCAATTGAACCGTACTTATCATCATAAATCACCACATGACTTTGCGGTGTTATGCCCAATCGTGATAAGGTTTGTTCGAATGATGCTAGTGATGGAAGCGGATGACGACCACCAACTGAAACATCATCTTCAATTTCGGCTAGATCTGTAGTCAAGTCAATAAATAAAGCACCCGCAAGATGCTTTTGCTCGTAATTTGATTTTGCTTGAGGACCGCTACTGGCATCTACAATAATGACATCTGCATTGAATTGAATCTTGCCTAACTCATTTGCAGCAATTAAAGGATTGTAAATGGAATTATTCTTTTTACGCTGCATTACAATTTGGATTTTGTTGTGCGACTTATTCTCCTATAATCTAAAATTAGATGGATATACTTCTCTACTTTCGTCACCTCAACGCGCGCTAGTTCAAATTTTTTATACCGACAAACAGCACTCAATTTTTCTTCAAAAAAAGCGAGCGTCATTTCACAACTCGCCAAACTTTCCATATCCAACAATGGTAGGATTCTTTTCATGTGTCTAGAACTCAAATTTTCAAAGAGAATAAAATTAATTTCATAACTTTTATTTGCTTGAATGTCATCCCCTAAATATAAACTAAAATTACACGTATTGGTCTGAGCATTTGGTGAAAATGGTAGGCTCAAAAAAAGAAGGAGAACGAAAAAATTTCTACTCATTGTGTTGTGTTTACATAAAGTTAATAAACTTCTAAAAGGTAGATCATAGATTTCGTCATTATACTCATTCTCGTGTTTTTTCTTGTTCTTTTTTTTCAGGAAAGATTTTATGCTGAACTAATAAATAAAGAAAAAGCTGAGCCGCGCAGAAAATCATAGCTGCCTTGAGTAAAAAGAGTTGCCGGCATAAATCGGCACCTGTAACCAGTGAAATACAACCTCGATCTTCAGTTTCGTATCGTATGCTTACTCCCGTATTTACGACGCCAAAATAAAAAAATGGTACCCCAAAAAATAGTACGCATAAACTAATAATAAGGATGTAATATTTCATTAAAAATAGGTTGTGATAAAAAAAGCCTGCAATCGACTTAGCGACTACAGGCTTTATGTTGGTTGCAAAAAAATTACTCGACAATCATGGGTTCACCGCGCATTTCTAATTCTCTAAAATGCTTCACTAAATCTAGTGCTTCGGGAATGACATCACTGCTCAAAACAATTAATGAACCTTTAACGGCATTTCTAATCGCGTGTGTGATCGCTTCTTTTTCCGAAGGAATGATCGTCGTTTTGACATTCGGATTCTCCATCTGAATTCCATCATTCAACATTTTAATCAATTCTTCTTCTGTTTTACCGCGTAAACGTTTGTCTTGGCGAATGATAATTTCGTCAAACGTTCGTGCAGCAATGGCACCCATTTCATTATTATCTTCAACGCGTCTATCTCCAATTCCAGCGATAATACCCACTTTTACAGTTGCTTCAAACGTATCAACAAATTGTTTTAAGGCCATCATGCCCGCCGGATTATGCGCATAATCAAGCAAAACAGTAAAATTATTAAACTCAAATAAATTTAATCGTCCTGGCGTTTGTGAGGCTGAAGGAATAAAGGTTTCTAGTCCCGCGCGCATGTCTTCGATACTTACTCCTTGAATATTAGCCGCCAAAATTGCAGGCAATACATTTTGAATCATGAAGTGTGCTTTTCCGCCGTACGTCAATGGAATGTCCTCTACTCTCATCACGCGCATTTTCCATTCTCCTCTGCAAATGGTCACGTATCCATTTTCAAAAACAGCTGAAATTCCACCCATACGCTGCAAGGCTTTGATGCGCGGATTTTCTTCATCCATAGAGAAGAGTGCAACATTACAACTCACTGTACGTCTCATTTCATAGACCAAATCGTCATCCGCATTTAAGATCGCATAGCCACTTGGTAAAACAGTTTCAGGAACGACCCCTTTCACCTTTGCTAATTGCTCAATGGTATGAATTCCTTTTAATCCTAAGTGATCGGCAGCAACATTTGTTACAATCCCAATATCACATTTTTTAAACCCTAGTCCTGCACGAAGCAATCCACCGCGTGCGCATTCCAATACAGCAAAATTAACCGTAGGATCCTTCAATACAAATTCAGCAGAAGCCGGTCCTGTGCAATCCCCTGACATCAATAATCTATTCTGAATATAAACCCCATCTGTAGTTGTGTATCCAACGCGATATCCCTTCATTTTAAGGATATGTGAAATCAACCGTGTGGTAGTTGTTTTTCCATTTGTTCCAGAAACCGCAATAATCGGAATGCGTCCTGTAGTGCCATTTGGAAAAAGCTTATCAATTACGTGACCTGCAACATTGCGCGGCAATCCTTTCGTTGGTGCAAGATGCATTCTGAATCCTGGTCCAGCATTAACTTCGAGCACTGCACCTCCAGTATCTGAGAGAGGCTGAGAAATATCTGTTGTCATGATGTCAATACCACAAATATCCAAATCAATTATTTTCGAAATTCGTTCGGCCATAGATACATTTGCAGGATGAACGATATCTGTGACATCCTCTGCCGTTCCTCCGGTTGAAAGATTAGCCGTATCTTTTAGGATCAGGAACTCATCTTTAGGAATTATTGAATCTTCGGTATATCCTTTTCCTTTTAAAATACTCTTCGTTAAATCATTAATGGTTATTTGTGTCAATACATTTTCGTGACCATAACCGCGGCGTGGATCCTTATTTACCTGATCCACCAATTGTTTGACGGTAGAAACACCATCTCCAATAACATGCGCCGGTGTTCGTTTAGCAGCTGCAACGAGAACATTATTGATGACCAATAAACGATAATCTTCACCTGTAATAAACTTCTCAACAATTACGGCAGAAGATACTTCTTTTGCTGCGTGAAATGCAACACGTGCATCTTCAACATTCATAATATTGACCGTGATTCCACGCCCATGATTACCACCCACCGGTTTAATCACTAATGGAAATCCAACATAACGACAGGTTTCTTCTAAACTACTTTCTCTTCGAATAATTTCTCCTCTTGGAACTTCAACTTGCGCTTGCTCAAGGAGGAATTTTGTATCCTCTTTATCGCATGCTAATTCAACACCGATACTACTGGTCTCGCTTGTAACTGTTGCCTGAATTCTTTTTTGATTAGCACCGTAACCCAATTGACAAAGCGAGTACTTATTTAAACGAATCCAAGGTATGCCCCTCGCCTCCGCTTCTTCAATAATTGAACCTGTACTAGGACCGAGACGTGATTCTTCCCGAATCTCTCGCATGCGTTGAATGTCAGCGGCTAAATCATAAGCTTCATTGTTCACCAAAGCCATACAAATATCAACAGCCGACTGGGCCGCAAAACGACCTACTTCCTCCTCAGTGTATGCAAAAACGACATTATAAACACCTTCTTCTCCATATCCTCGGGTTCTGCCAAACCCAACTTCCATTCCGGCAAGTGATTGAATTTCAAGTGCAATATGTTCAATAATATGCCCCATCCATGTTCCTTCATCTACGCGTTGAAAAAAACCACCCGGTTGACCAACCGAACAACGGTGTTGAAACATGCCGGGAAACATTTCTTCTAGTCTTTCACGAAAACCTTCGATTGTATTCGACGGTCGTTGTTCCATATCTTCTAAATCCAACACCATTACGATCAGTTTGTGGCGTCTTACTGACCAATAATTTGGTCCTCTCATTGCGTTTATTTCGCGAATTTTCATAGATCTATTTTGTCTTTATTTGGTCAAAAAATTGTCGTCTTACATTGAAGAGTGGTTAACCTTCAACGCATGGTAAAAATGTTAACTGGCTTGTACTTGTCCAATTTTATTGCTTATGAACGAATAGACGTTAACGAATTGTCATAAATATATCATATTTTTTATTCAAATAGCGTAAATTTGCCTCGAACAATTTTATAAGTCAAAATAAATGATGAATTCGAGTACAAAAGGAATATTAATTCCGATTGGGGGGAACGAAGATAAAGGGATTGACAACAATGAAATGTATACCCTAGAATTTATCGACGAAGGAATTTTGTATCATGTTGTGCGAGCAGCTGGCGGAGTAGACGCTAAAATTGTAGTTATTCCAACGGCGTCAAGTATTCCTGATGAAGTGATGGAGAATTATCGAATTGCTTTTGACAAATTGAGCTGCACAAACGTTCACTTTTTAGATATTCGCAAGCGCACGGACGCCAAGAAACCAGCCTCAATCGAACTTGTTAAATCAGCAGATTGTCTGTTGTTTACAGGAGGAGATCAATCCAAGATCACGAAAAAAATTGGAGGGACCGAGTTGCATGAAATCATGCTCGATAAATACAAAAATGAACATTTTGTAATTGCTGGTACAAGCGCTGGAGCCATGTGCATGTCCGAAGAAATGATAACAGGAGGTAATCGCTCCGAATCGTTTCGCAAAGGAACGGTGATGATGGGCAAAGGAATGGCTTTTACGCCTGGGTTAATTATTGATTCGCACTTTATTCAACGCGGACGATTTGGTCGTATGGCAGAATCGGTTGCGCGCTTTCCAGATTTAATTGGAATTGGATTGGCGGAAGACACAGGACTTATTATTCGCAATAACAGTGATTTTGAAGTCATTGGTTCTGGAATGGTCATTGTTTTTGATGGAAGAAACTTCCAACACAATACCATCAATGAATTGAAAGATGGCACCCCAATGACATTGACCAATCTAGTGACGCATGTTTTAGCAAATGGTGATAAATTTGAAATCCAAACCCGGAAAATTCACGTATTGCCGATCGAATCGCCTTTTATTTAGTACTTAGTAGGAAGTATAGAGTATAGATTAGAAAGTATAGAGTAGAGACTAGAAAGTACGGAGTATAGGGTACTGAATACTCATTACAACGTACATTTTAGTGTTGCTTAAAAGCGCAATAAATTTAGTACAAACGAACTAAATAAATTAGGCGCCATAGATTAATATGGCAGCTTCACCGTCTGACTTTTTAAAAGCGCGATACATACCTTCGGTATTGAATGGCATTGAAATTTCACCTTTCGTATTAATGGCAATTAAACCACCATCACCGCCAAGTTTTGCCACGCGGTTCATGATCACATCTGTAGCGGCATCATCTAGTGAGCGACCGGTATGTTCGATAATACTGGCCACATCATACGCCACAACTCCCCGAATAAAATACTCACCACTTCCCGTACACGAAATGGCACACGTTTCATTATTTGCATATGTTCCTGCGCCAATCATTGGGCTATCTCCAACACGTCCAAATTTCTTATTTGTCATTCCCCCGGTACTTGTAGCAGCAGCAATATTTCCAAATTCATCACACGCTACAGCACCAACCGTTCCAAACTTTCCTTCCTTTTTCTTTGCGTGGTCCAATTGAAAACTTTCTGTGTCGCGAATCTCCACCCATTGTTGATGACGAAATTCATCATAGAAATAATCCGGATCACTAAGTTCATGTTGATGCGCTTTTGCGAATTCCATTGCCCCTTCTCCCGCCATAAAAACATGTTCACTTTTTTCCATTACATCTCGCGCCAAAGAAACGGGATTCTTGATCCCCGTAATCAATGAAACCGCTCCTGCTTTTAAAGACTTACCATCCATTATTGAAGCATCCATTTCGTGTGTTCCACTTGCCGTAAAAACACTTCCCTTTCCTGCATTGAAGAGGGGAGAATCTTCTAAAGCTCGCACTGCCGTTTCAACCGCATCCATGGCAGAACCGCCCTTTTCCAGAATGGCATATCCTTCATTTAAAGCATACTCTAAAGCTGATTTATACCCAACTTCCTTATCTGCAGTCATCATACCTTTTACCAAAGTACCTGCTCCACCGTGAATGGCTATTGAAAATGTTTTCATAAATTCTTTTAAATTTTACTGCCTCTATTTGCAGCGATAATATTTTTCTTCACGCGATCAAAAACGTGATTTTTTGCCTCAGCATAAGAGATCTCATATCGACGTGTGATATCCTGATATTCGACTGGATAACGCTCTAATAATTGCGTATAATAATGATCCAAAGCAGTTACTGAAGGTGTTTTAAACTCCAGTTTTAAATCAAATCTGCGCAACAGGGCTTCATCAATCAACTGAATTTGATTCGTTGCACCAATCAAAATTGAATCCAAAGGAAACGAATCGATTAATTGTAGAATCGTATTCACCACACGCTTCATCTCACTTGTATCATTGTTATCATAATCCCGCATACTTCCCAAAGAATCAAATTCATCAAAAAATAAAATGGCTTTTTTATGCTCAACACTTTTGAATAAACTGGACAAATTCTTAGCCGTCTCACCCAATCTAGACGAAACAATCGTACTTAAATTAACGATATATAATTTCTTTTGCAGCCGTGCTGCTAATGCGCGTGCAGTCATGGTTTTTCCGCAACCGCTTTTACCGTAAAGAAATAATTTATTCGCCACAGGCAACTGATATTTTTCCAAAATATCTCGGTGTTCATATTCGTCCAAAAATTCATTGATCTGACTTTGAAGATCAGAATCGAAAACAACATCCTCCAGCTTAACAGGAGAAAGATTGGTGAGGTATAAACTTTCCATGCACAGCAAATTTAGGAAAATAAGTCCGACTTAACACCACCCACAAGCGCTCGTCAAGTGAAATAAAAAAAGATAGACCTTTCATACAACCCTTTATTTTTTAATTTGTATTGAAAGAAAAGAAGATGAAAAAAAATTGTTTAATAATCGCCAGTTTGACGCTCTTGGTTGTATCATGTAAAGAACCTCAAATTGTTCCCCCTCCAGCACCAGATGCCGCGGCACTTATGTCATTTAACACGAGTAATCTTGAAGAGATGACGCAATTATTTATTGTGAATGCAAATGCCCCCATTTATGTAGTTGGAACAAAAGGCACATCTTTATATTTAGGAGCGGATCAACTCGTGGATGGAGCGGGTAATTTAGTGACAGGAAATGTAGAAGTGAGGTTGATTGAAGTGACAAAAAAATCAGAGATGGTAATGTTGAACAAAGCCACTACGGGAGAAAAAAGTAATGGAGATCATGCAACACTGGTATCGGGGGGTGAATATTATGTAAGTATTTCGCAATACGGTTCTGAATTAACCTTATCTTCTCCAATGATCATACAAGCGCCAGGTGCGAATGATTCGGCTATGCGCAAGTTTGTTAACATCAGCGAGGATGAAGATTTATTATGGAAGATTGCAGACGACAGCTTATTAGAAATAGCTGAAGCAGACACAGTAGGTGAAGGAGGAGGAGATTATACCATTACGTACGAAATCATTCCGGGTGAATGGGGGTGGACCAATATCGATAAATTTTATAGTGATCCACGTCCAAAAACGACGATTTTTGCTGAACTGCCTGAAGGATTTAATGATACCAATTGTGAGGTTTATATTTCCTATGATGGCGAATCAAATGCATTGGCAGCATTTGATCGTTGGGCAGATGGTCGATTTACCGAACATTATGGATTAATTCCCATAGGATTAGAAGTTCATTTCATTGCCGTTGGAATTGTGAATGGAGAATTACATTATGTAATCGAACCGGCTACGATCACTGCTGATCACGTTCAAACGCTCAATCATTTTACGTCAATCGGTGAAGAAGCCTTGGTGAATCTGATAGATGAATTACCTTAGTCGCATTTTTAAGTTGGAAAAAAACGTGAAGCAATTAAAAAAAAGGGGATCCTTCTCATCTCATCATCTTCATTTATTTTTGCTGAAAGAGGTCCAAATCAACTTCTTCTAAGGAACCAAAAATTTCATCTGCAATCACCAAACGGGGATCATTTCGGTGTGATTTTTCAGGGATGGCAATCACTTTCATACGTGCGGCCTTTGCAGCAACAACACCATTAAACGAGTCCTCAATCACCAAACATTTAGTAGGATCAACCCCTAACTTTTCGGCGCATGTCAAAAAAACAGCAGGATGCGGTTTTCCATACACTTCATATTCTGCCGAATGCATGATATCAAAATAGTGTCCAATTCCTAATTTCTCTGCAACTGCGTCAATAATCCGTTGGTAAGATGAAGTGGCCAAACCAATTTTCAATCCTGTTGCTTTCACTTTTTTCAGCGCATCCTCCACTCCAACTAAGGCTTTCCCTTGGGCTTTAATTTCACGGATGAGGATATCTACAATATCATCCTCTACTTCCTTTACAGACTTATTGGTCCATTTAACTTTCTCGTACCAAAGTTCGACAACCTGATCAATTCGCAAACCAACCGTCTCTTCGCAATCGGTGTAGGTTAGATTTAATCCAACCTTTGCAAAAGCTTCCACTTCTGCGATTTTCCAAAGCGGTTCAGAATCAATCAAAACCCCATCCATATCAAAAATAATTGCTTCTAATTTTACACTCATACAATCTCATTGAATAAAAAAGGGATTCGCACCTTAATGCACGAATCCCTTGAACATAAATTCTTATTTATATTAACGGCTTTCAGCCATCATTACAGCATTATACACATTAACAATTCCAGCAGAAACACATAATTCATTAAATGTTACTTGTTGACTAGCATCTCCAGGAAGAGGTGTTGTGCGATCACCAATTTTTTGAACACTTGACACAATGATTTCTCGAATCTCAAGCATAGTTAATTTTGGATAATACGATTTCAAAAGAGCCGCCGTACCAGCCACCATTGGTCCTGCCATTGACGTTCCGTCAAATACAGCATACTCGCTGCCCGGAATAGTCGAGTAAATATCATGACCTGGTGCATAGACGTCAACAATTGTTTTTCCATAATTGGAGAAATCAGCTGCTAAACCATCACGCACCAAATACCCTTTTTTATACTTCGGCTTTTTAAAACGCGTAGAAGCACCAACTTCAATCCAATTTGAGAATTTTTCAGACATTCCTTCATACTTCGGCGTTGGGAAGTTATGACCTAATTCGTCATTGTTTTCACCTTCATTTCCTGCGGCATGAACTAAAAGCACACCTTTTTCTTCAGCATATCTAAAAGCCGCTATTACGCCTTCACTTTGAGGAGAATATCCTTTTCCAAAACTCATGCTGATAATTTGCGCCCCATTATCAACGGCATAACGAACAGAGTTGGCGATATCTTTATCCCACTCATCTCCATTCGGCACCGCACGAATACTCATGATTAATACATTATCTGCAACGCCATCATTCCCTATTCCATTATTACGAACAGCACCAATAATTCCCGAACAATGTGTTCCGTGACCTGCATCAGGACCTTCAACATCATTGTTTCCATAGCTGTGATCAGAAAAATCAGTGATATCATCACCAATCACATCTGCACGAGGATCGATATCTGGATTATAATTGAAATCTAATTGATCTTGGTAATACCCTACAAATTCACTATACGTTTCATAATCCAACCCAAATTTCATAAGCGCTAACATTTGAGATGCTTCTTTTCCAACAATTGGATCGTTTTTTACAGCCTTTAATTGTTTTTCCGAATAATTACCTCCAAAATGTCCACGCAATTTTTGGTTTGCATCCTCAACCGTTTTTGTTAATTCAGCCAAATCGTCTAATTCAGATGTTGCATTTTTACGTACTGTTTCAACCTCTTCTCGTACTTTTTTGTAAAGCGCGTAGCCCTCTTTTTCCTCATCCTCCAAGTCAGTATAACTCTTTCCTTCATATTTTTCGCGAAGGCTAGCATAAATTCGTGTTTTTTCTAGACGGACGTCATTGATGTTTTTTCCATCCGCACTGCCTAAAAAATTCCACCCGTTTACATCATCAATAAAGCCATTGTTGTCATCATCAATTCCATTATTCGGGATTTCATCTGTGTTGACCCAAATATGACCTTGTAAATCTTCGTGCTCAATATCTACACCAGAATCGATTACGGCAACAACTACGGTTGTAGATGTTTTTCCAGCTAATACTTTTGAATATGCCAAATCAGTGCTCATTCCGTACTTCGCTCCATTATACCAATTCGCTACCTTTTTGTCAACTTGTGCAGAAGCACTGAAAACAATTAATAAAGCCGATACTAGGATTGTTAATTTTTTCATTTATCTATTTTTATGGTTAATGTCCACCTCTTTCGATATGAACAACTTATTTGCTTGTTTTTCTGTAGTTTATTTATAATTTACTTCATATAAATTACCTCCACCAAATCCTTTTCTGTATTCGTCCGTCATAAAAAGTTTATGCTCTTTCACAAAACAAATGGCTTCTCGCTGCTTTACTACAGGCAAGGAATAAGAGCGAATATCTCCATTCCAAAATTCTATACCGTTAAAATTACTCAAAATATATAATTTACCATAAGTTAAAACTGCCATTGTGTTCGTTTTAGGATAATAATCGACACTAGTGACTGAACAAAAACGCCACCCTGATTGACAAAGAAAGATACTCCCAATATATTTTGCTTCCTGTTTGCCCTTTTTTGCTTCTAATTCATAAACTCTCGACTCGCCTGTAAAAGGTTTCGTTCGGCATTTTGTCAATAAATAAAGATGGTCATCTTTCCAAAAAAAGGCCTCACAATCATAATTTAAATCTTCCTTTTTTGGAGGGAATTTCTTTTGATCTTCGTATGTAAACTTAATCTTATCAGGTTCTATTTCGTCTTCATTGATGAAATCATCTTCCAAGATATAAATCTGACATTCTTCGCGCTCATTCAAATTATTCCCAAAATCACCTATGTAGACACGCCCTTTATCGTCTTGTGTCATGTCTTCCCAATCATGGTTTTTTGTGTTTTTAACATTGATTGTTCGCACTAAATTCCCTTTCAAGTCAAGTACAAATATTTCACTTTTATTACCTCCATCATTGTGTGTTAGCAGAAATTTATTTTGATAAAGCACAAGTCCAGAAGTTTCCTGCATCTTTCGGTTTAGCTCTCCAATTTTTTTCATAGAAACTTGACCCGAGACGTTAATCACGATAAAAAAATGGAATAAAATAAGAACAAATTTATACTGCATAATTTCTTTTGCCCTCTAAATTTAAGGCTTATTCTTCTATATCGAGAAGACATCAGCTAAGATTTTACAAAAATCAAGCCTGATTTAATGCTAACAGCTAAATCAACTTTGTCCCTAGAACAAGATCATAAAAACAGCGAAAATCTAGACAAAAATGACTAATTTTGAAATGGCTTAAAGCACAAAAGAGATGTTAAACCCTAGTAAGAGTGGATGGATTCGTAAGTACTTTTCACTGATAAAAGACTATCGTGAGATCTTAAATACATTTCCCGGTACTTTACTTTCTACCGAAGAGCTTTTTTATGCTGTTCTGCAACCGACAGGGATTATGTACGGTTACCCGACTAGTTTTTTATTCCTAGACAATAATCTAATGGCCAGTCTCTCACGGCAAGAAACATTTAAGGTCCTTTTATTGGAAGGGTTAATTCTCACCGATCATTTGAAAAAAGGCACTTTTGATTTAGAATCGTTGGAAGCTTCGGTTGAAGAGTTTGTGCGTTTTTATGAAGAAACTGAAATCGAAAAGGCAAAAAAAGGATGGCTAAATTTTAAAGATTTAACGGTTTATGAAAAACTTGAATCGATTATCAATCAACGGGTAGATATTAAAACGAGCTTTACGCACAAGCTATGGACAACCTATTTATACAATAGTTTAATTTTTCACGATCTGGTGTTGTATAATGAATATCATGAGGGAGTTGATCCGCAATTTATTATGGATCGTCGTAATCGTGTTCAGTTGGATGTAATCAAATTAATTGCAGTTGCGGCAAATGTTGACGGTGTCTTAACAGAAGAGGAGGAAGCGATATTTGAGGTGTTTATGGCATCTGCTGATTTGGAGCGGGATGAGCGGGATGAGGTACAATTGTTTTGGAATGCAAAAAAAGGCTTGTCTGACATGGACTTGAATTATGAGCGAACCTGGGTGTTAAACCGATATCTACTTGAAATCGCGATTCTAACTGTTTGGAGTGATCGTGTTGTGGTTGATTCTGAACGTGCATTTTTAATTGATCTAACAGAAAAATTAGGAGTAGAACCTGAAGAAATGGATACTTCTTTCTCTGCTATTCAGGCTTTCGTTGTGACGAACTATGAAGCCATTCCTTTTTTGAAAGGTAAAAATGATGCGATTTTGCTGATGGATGGAGCCACAGAACGTTGGAAAAGTATACTGGGAAGAAATAAAGATAAATTAGCCGCCGAATTAAAAGAGAGTAAAGAATTAATGGCACTCATTGCCAAATCTACAACCTCAGAATTATCAAAGGAAGAGAAAGAACAAGCGAAAACACAGCTTAAAGATTTAGCGCGAACGATTCCGTCATTGACTATTTTTTTACTCCCTGGCGGAAGTTTATTGTTGCCTATTATATTGAAAATCATTCCCGATCTAGTGCCGATAGCATTCAGGAGTAATCAAATTGAAGACGACAGTGGAACGGATGAAACGTTATAACACCGCTGCTCCATTCTCCCAAAGTATTGAAAATAAATGCGGAATGGTTATTTAATTGGAGAAATTGATACCCTAAGCAAGGTAAACGCTCTTGAGCATCCCTCAAATGGGTCATCTAATTTTACTTGTTGGAAATTAGATACGCCCTTCTGCTAGTACAAAAAATTATGGTACGGGTAGCGAATCTGAAAAATCGCTTTTATTTCACGGTATAAAACCTCTTTAAATTCCTGAATATTGATATCATCTTGCGCAGAGATAAAAATACATTCATCCGAATTTAGTTTAGCCATCCACGACTTTTTTAATTCTTCAAGTGCAAATGTTTTCCCATCCGGATGATAGCCAATATCCTCTGGTTTTGGATTGTATGCATCCACTTTATTGAAGACAACAATAGAAGGTTTTCCTATCTTACCTCCTTCAATTTCGGCGATCGTTTCATTGACCACGGTATATTGCTCTTCGAAATTAGGATGGGAAATATCAACCACATGAATCAATAAATCAGCTTCTCTCACCTCGTCTAAGGTTGATTTAAACGATTCGATTAATTGATGCGGAAGTTTGCGAATAAACCCAACCGTATCGGACAATAAAAAAGGCAAATTTTCAATCACAACTTTGCGTACAGTGGTATCCAAGGTTGCGAATAGTTTATTCTCAGCGAAGACTTCAGACTTGCTCAATAAATTCATGATAGTTGACTTACCCACATTGGTATAACCCACAAGAGCTGCCCGCACTAATTGACCACGATTACTTCGTTGCGTCGCCATCTGACGATCAATTTTCGTCAATTTCTCCTTTAAAAGGGAAATCTTTTCTTTAATGATTCGTCTATCCGTCTCAATTTGCGTTTCACCCGGTCCACGCATCCCAATTCCCCCTTTAATACGATCCAAATGCGTCCACATTCGAGACAAACGAGGCAGTAAATATTGGTATTGTGCTAATTCAACCTGCGTTTTTGCATAAGCCGTTTGCGCGCGACTGGCAAAAATATCTAGAATTAGATTATTACGATCCAAGTTTCCAAGTACCTGCATTTGTAGATATGAGCTCGTGCTTATTTTCAGAAGATATAGATGCAAAGAGATACGACTTTATTTATGCTTGTGCACAAAAAAACTTTGGACCCTCTGGCATCACATTGATTATTGTGAGGAAAGCCCTGCTCGAAAAATGTGATCAAGATCTTCCAAATATACTAAGGTATGACATGCATGCTCAAGAAAATTCTCTGCTGAATACACCAAATACCTTCGCTTGGTATGTA
>JALQVX010000097.1 GCA_023263555.1 Crocinitomix sp. | reverse complement strand
AGAGTAGGGGGAACGAAAAAGGTTAATTTTAAAAAAATAGAAGCCTTAAATCCGGATTTAATCATTGCCAATAAAGAGGAAAATTCGCGAGAAGATATCGAGCGATTGGCCGAAAAATATCCGGTTTATATTTCGGACATTTTCGACCCACTAGACGCCTTGGGTATGATGCAAGATCTTGGTCTATTGCTGAACAAAACAGAACAGGCAGATCGGCTCGTTTCTCAACTAAAGGAGGATCTAAAGTGTATTCCTCAAATGACTGGATCGGTACTGTATTTTATTTGGAAGAATCCCTATATGGTAGCGGGTAAAAACACCTATATCAATTCTATTTTGCAATTAATTGGACTTGAAAATGCGATTGTAGATGAAACCAGTCGTTATCCTGATTTGAGCATAGAAGAAATTGTGAAAATCAATCCTACACATATTTTTTTAAGTTCAGAACCTTATCCCTTTAAAGAAGAGGATATCGCTTTTTTGACAGATGCTGTTGGTGCGAAAGTGCAAATTGTGGATGGAGAACTATTTTCGTGGTACGGTTCACGTATGTTGGCAATGAAAGCCTATTTTCAAAAATTAATCACCTTATAGTGACAGATAATTCGCTAAGAAACTAAAGGAGGCTGCTCCTAAAGATAAACTCTCAATGAGAGCACTTCCCGTTTTGTTTTTCATCATTAAAGCACCTGAAGCAATTATATTTCCATCTTCATTTCCAATCAATTGAAATGTGCCTTCCTCAATATTTGCCAATAATTTGATTTCACCTAACATCCCTTTAGCAGCCATTAAACCAAACTTTTGCTCCAAGTCACTCGGTGGATTATTTTCGTCTATCGTAAAGGTAGTGCGATCAATTAGGGCATCAATGTCCATGTGAAAATCAAAATAGATCTCATTCGAAGTTGAAGGGGTTAATTCTACCTGGTCTTGTGTTAATTCAAAAATTTGATCGTTCTGAACATACTTAAAATGCGCACCTTCTTGCGTAATAATTTCGTGATTTATAGTGTCTACCATTATTCCCGGATTGGCAATTAATGAATCCATAAAGGCATACCAAAATTCTTTTTTCAAGACGTTAAAATGAATATCAATCTTTGGGTAACTTTTAAATGGCGTCGTAAATCCTTGATCTCTATTCACCAATTTACATTCGACACCATCATAGTCAAATACCATTTGTGAGTATTCCGGGATATCTTCTATTTTCTCTTCGCTAAACCAATAAATGCTATTGAAAAAATTGAGCGAACTTCTCGCGCTCAGCGCAGCTTCAGGGTTAATCGCATAAGCAATTGGATTGGTTCGGCCAAATTCAGAAACAGGTGTGAAATTGCCCTCAATTGCAATGCGATCTTCAAGAAAATCAAAGGATAAATAACCGTCAATTAATTGGTTATACTCTCGCGTTTTGGGAATGATATAGCAGTTTATTTCTTTAGTTGGATCAAAAACCGTTGAGAGGATAGCGCGTTCATTGAAGCTTTTTACCTCTTTTAACGCAATCTTTTTTAAATGCTCATTCATTTTTTCTTGCGCACTGGAAGGGGTAAGTTGAACAATGGCATAGTCATCTGAAAATTCACAATGAACCTCTCCAAATTGATTGGAAAGATAATTTTGAAGACGCTCCTGATTACTGTATTTGAAGAGTGCAATCCAAATACTCTCATTCGCCCATTGCTCGCGGAATAAAATCACTTTTCCAAAAGGGTCAAATCCTGAGTCCACATACTTTGGTTCGGGTTGTTTCTCTTTTTCAGGCTCGTAAACACGCTCCATAAAATAGGCCTCCTCGAAAATCCGTTGATAGGCCATCTCCGCAATGAAATTCTTTAAATTGATTTCAACCACAAAATCACTCTCTTGAGGAATGTAGGCGTAAATTTCGTCGCTCTCTTCGAGAACAAATGCTTTCGCTATGAAATCAACCATGGGATAGGTTAATAACAAGAGCAGAACAGCGGCGTATTTTTTTAACTTGTGCACAAGCGAATTTAAATATTTTTAGTGAGAATTAGATCGAAGTGAAAAAATAGTCGTATTAATTTACCCCATAAACTCCCAACCACTGCGATAACTTCCTTCTTTTTCCACATAGTCCAAAAAATCTTGGTAAAAGCGATCATTGCCTAAGGTGGCCGAATCTCCAATAATAATCAGTTTTCGTTTGGCGCGTGTCAGCGCTACATTCATTCGACGATAATCACTCAAAAAGCCAATTTGATTGGCCGTATTTGATCGCACTAAACTCACGAGAATTATATCGCGTTCTTGTCCTTGAAAACTGTCAATGGTTTGAATGTAAATGGATTCAGTTTCTAGCAATTCCCGCAAGTCATTCACTTGTTTTCGATACGGTGAAATGATGCCAATTGAAAAATTTCGATCCTCTATTTCAGCTAGTCGTTTTTGAATCAATTCCATTTCTCCCAGATTGGCTATTCCACCTTCTTCATTGTTGATTTCGTCATAACCACAACCTGCGGTGTCAATAAATTCAATCGCTTTCCAACCATCATTTGGCAGCATTTGACTCGCATTTTCTGGCGCCGATTGCAATTGCAGGTTGTAAAACCCAGCATTCGAAAATTGCATAATACTGTCATTCATACGGTACTGAATGTTTAATAAAGTTGTTGGAATTCCTAATTCGATTCCTTTTTCGATTAGAGAAATCCCTAATCCTAGTTGTTCTGCTTCACGGGTGAATAAAGTAGGGGGCAATTGAAGTGGATCGCCCGCTAGAACAAGTTGTGGCGCAAAATGCCCAATCGACCAAATGGCAGGTTCCAAGGCTTGCCCTGCTTCGTCTACACAAATCAGGTCAAATTCCATTCCTTTTAGCCGTTTGTCATTCAGGGCTGTAAAGGTTCCTGTCACAATTTGCGCCCGCTCTAAACAGACTGTGCTAATGTCACTTTCTATTTTCCGTATATCTTTACGCAACTCGCGCAACTCTATGCGCAACGCTTTTCGTTCGGCATAGGCTTCTTTGTCAAAATTCCGTTTATAGGCAAAGGCTTTTTTGCGCACCGTCTCCATTTGCTTTTTTAAACGTTTCACCACGTCCATATAACTGTCGCTTTGAATTTGGTGTTTGAGCGTAATGGGCAAAATATCAGGCGCAATTTTAAATGAATTTCCCACGCGAACGATTGAATCTGTATGCGTTGAAAGTGAACGTGTAATGTGATCAACTGCCGCATTGGAAGGTGCAGCGACCATGACTTTTTTACCTGATTTCGTGGCTTCTAAAATCGCTTTTACGAGTGTTCTTGTTTTACCCGTGCCCGGCGGTCCGTGAATAATATGAAATGGATTCGCGGATAAAATATGACTGATTGCTTCGTTTTGAGAAGGATTCATTTCTTCAAAGGTTAGCAGTTCAGTTGCGTACGTTTCTTCTTTTGGAGGATGATAAAACTGATGAACAATCCGCAAATCTTCCGTTAGGATGCGCTCGAGTGTTTTTAGTTGAATGTCTGTCGTGCGGGTATCTGGTAATGCATTTAATCCTAATTTTCCATCTTTAATCCAATCGGGACTTTCTTGTTCGTTGAGGATGATTGAGAGGATATCGCCTTTACTTTGCAAAATAATGCCTTCTAATTTTTCCGCTTGATGGCTTGAAAATAATTCGATTCTGCCATTGGATGAAAATTGATAGACATCTTGGAGCGGATTGATTTTGAAGTCGAGAATCAAATCCCCAAATGTCCCATACCGCTCATTGGTATACTCGATTGGATAAAGTGTGATACCCACTTTTATTCGCTCAGCGAAAGATTGGTTCTCAATTAAAGCTGTAAACCGATTCAATTCTTCATCTCGCTCGGCAATTAAAGCGGAATGCAAATTTTTTATTCGTTCTTTCATCTCATAAACACCAAAGTTTTGGCGCAGTGAAAGGTAAAAATTTCAAGTCGATTTAAAGGCTTCTCGGATCAATTTTCTTAACTTTAAGCATCAAATCAAAACATTCCTTTTTAACAACTGTTATGAAATAAGTGTGTAATGAAGCTATGAACTAAACGACTAGATAAAAGGATTAGGTTCGTTTGTAAGGATCGGATTTTTTACTCACATAAATAAATGAATAATGAGAACTATTTTTATAACAATATCAGTTTTAGTGCTGCTTTTTTTGAGTTGCAGTCAAACGGAAAGTACGGCGAATACCAATGAGAATATGTTTCTAGCTGCCAGTCAACAAGACACTTCTAAATGGAATAAGTTAACAGCTGAAGAAGAGTATGTGATTGTCAATAAAGGAACAGAATATCCAGGAACGGGCAAATATGTAAAGAATCATGACAAAGGTATTTATCAGTGCAAAAGATGCAATACGCCACTCTTTACTTCTGAGAGCAAATTTGAGTCGGGCACAGGTTGGCCTTCTTTTGATGATTTCATTGATGCGAATGTCGAAATTGTGAAGGATGCTGACGGATATAGGGAAGAGATTGTTTGCGGAACCTGCAAAGGTCATCTAGGACATGTTTTTTACAATGAAGGATTTACATCTAAAAATACAAGACACTGTGTTAACTCAATTTCACTTAATTTTGTAGCCAAATAAAAAAAGAATGGAAACAGCAATTTTTGCATCAGGGTGCTTTTGGGGTACCGAATATTTTTTTGAAAAAGCACCGGGTGTCATTGATACCCAAGTCGGTTATATTGGAGGACATAAAGAAAACCCTACGTATAAGGAGGTATGCGCCCATATCACCGGACATGCTGAAGCTGTTCGTGTAAATTTTGATACGGAAATTACCGATTTCGAAACCATGTGTCGTTTGTTTTTTGAAACACATGATCCTACGCATGTTAACCGACAAGGGCCAGATATTGGTGAGCAATACCGTTCGGAAATTTTTTATTTGAATGAAAATCAAAAAGAAATTGCTGAAAAACTAAAGGCTATTTTAATTGAAAAAGGAGTGAATGTAGCCACTAAGATTACCCCTGCTTCTCGTTTTTGGGAAGGGGAGGATTATCACGAGCATTATTATACAAATGGTGGAGGAACGCCTTATTGCCATGCTTATACCAAACGATTTTAAGCCAATTTTAAAAGAGATTTTACATGAAAATTATATTGTCACCTGCTAAATCATTGAACGAATCGGCGAATTATTCACACGTCGATCCAACGGCTATTTCTTTTCCTTCTGAGACCGAGCGTCTCGCAAAGAAACTCGAAAAGTTATCGGCGAAACAAATCAAAAAACTCATGCATTTGAGTGATGATTTGGCGGATTTGAATTTTAACCGCTACCAATCTTTTTCAACTGAGTTTAATGAATCGAACAGCATTCCAGCAGGTTTCATTTTTAACGGAGCGGCTTATTTGGGATTAGATTTCGAAACTTTATCAGCAGAAGATCAACACGAAGCTCAAAATCGACTGCGTATTCTGTCGGGATTGTATGGTATTTTAAAACCTTTTGATCTCATTCAGCCCTACCGATTGGAAATGGGAACGTCTTTAAAAATTACGCCAAAGGTCACCAATTTATACCAGTTTTGGGGCACTAAAATTCAGGAGACAATTGAGAAAGAATTAAAAGAAGAGGGGAGTGATTTATTGGTAAATGTAGCTTCATCTGAATATTTCAAAGCTGCAAAATTGGATAAAATGAAGGGGATTCAGGTGATCACCCCCGTCTTCAA
>JALQVX010000396.1 GCA_023263555.1 Crocinitomix sp. | reverse complement strand
ATTTTTCGTTGAAACATCCAAATTACACCCAACGCCGCAATACGTACAAACCGTTCGAGTAACCTCTTCTGTTTTAATCGCTTTTGATTGAAAAACATCTGATATAGCACTTGTTGGACAGGCTTGGGCACAAGCTCCACAACTCACGCAATCAGAACCCATGAATGAATCGTTGGCTCCTTTTACAATGTGACTGTCAAATCCACGCCCTGCCATACTCAGTACAAATTCACCTTGCACTTCATCACAAGCACGCACACAACGGTAGCAATTAATACATTTCGAAAAATCGGAAGTCATATACGGATGCGAAAGATCTTTTTTCTTATCCAAATGATTTTCACCCTTATCGTAACGTACTTCTCGAATGCCGACTTGTGCCGCAACATCTTGCAATTCACAATTCCCATTCACCTCACAGGTTAAACAATCCAAGGGGTGATCGGTTAAGACCAATTCAATGATGTTTTTGCGCAAGCGTTGCACATTTTCAGAATCAGGATAGATATATTGACCTTCACCTATTGGTGTATGACATGAGGCAATCGCTTTTGTCTTGCCGTCTTGTGAAAAAGCAACATCAACGCTGCATACTCGGCATGAACCAAAAGCTTCTAAATTGGGCGCATCACATAGAGTAGGTACTTTATCTTTATGGTTTCTCTTCAAGAACGATAAGATGGATTCACCTTCATTGATTTCGAAAGGAACGTTATTTATATAGGCAGTTTTCATGGTCTACTATTTTATTAATCAGCTTAATTGGCTTTAAAATAAGATTTTAATTCGGTGTCAAAATACGTCAAGGCATTTTGAACAGGAAGTGGGATACCACCGCCGTGAGCACAGAGCGATCCGATTTGAAGCGTATGCAATAAATCATTCAATAATTCACGATCTATTTTCGACGTTCCCTCAGCGGCATTTTTAAACATTTCATGACCGCGTTTAGTTCCCAAACGACATGGGAAACATTTTCCGCAACTTTCAAAAGCGGCAAAGTCAAATAAATGTTCGATAAACTTAACCATTGGAAAATCACTTGGTATACAAACTACCGAAGCGTGACCAAGCAAAAAACCCTCATTCGCAAAGGATTCAAAATCAATACTTAGACTAGTAATTTTTTCAACAGGCACTAATCCTCCTAAAGGTCCTCCAATTTGCATGGCTTTCACGGAAGATTTAAATCCTCCTCCAAGTTGGTTAAACACTTCTGACAACGGTGTTCCCATTTCAACTTCATAAATCCCCGGTCGATTAAAGAAACTGTCCAAACAAACCAATTTTGTGCCGCTCGATTTTGCCGTTCCAATTGATGCATAATGTTCACCTCCGTTTTCAAGGATATAATGAATAGCCGCTAGTGTTTCCACATTGTTTACAACCGTCGGTTTATTAAACAAACCTTGTTGCGTAGGATAGGGAGGGCGTGTTCGAACCTCTGGTCGTTGCCCCTCAATCGAATTGATTAAAGCGGTTTCTTCTCCACAAATATAGGCGCCTTGCGCACGAATGATTTTGAAATTGAAACTGAAATTGGAACCTAAAATATGATCACCTAATAATTGATGTTCAATTAATTCATTGATTGCGTTTTGAACAATGTCAACAGCTTCAGGATACTCCGCTCGAATGTATAAGATGCCATAATCAGCTCTTGTTACAAATCCTGCAACCATCATTCCAAATAAAACTGAATGTGGTCTTTCTTCCAATAAATAGCGATCCGAATAAGCACCGGGATCGCCTTCGTCTGCATTACAAATAATGAATTTTTGTTCTGCTACTTCATTCCGACAGGACTCTAATTTGATGCCCATTGGAAAGCCCGCACCACCACGACCGCGTATATTTGCTTTTTTTATTTCGGACAACGCGTGAATCGAATCCTCGAAAATAACCTTTTTCAATAATGCGTAGTAACTGTCAAACCCGGGGAAAGGTGATGTTAAAACAGCCGTTCCATTCGCCTCAACGTGATATTTATCTTTATTTCCATGGCTATCACTAGAGAGTATTGTATCAATCTCTTCAGCAGATTTTGCCGAATAATTTTTCCCGTGGTAATGAAATGCACCATTTTCATGGCATCTCCCTAAACAGGTCATGTGGCCAATTTCGGAAGAATCGAATCGCGATTCAAGAGCAGATGTAACGGCTGCTTGCTTTCCACTACAAACACAGGCTGTTCCATTACAGACATACACTTTTTTGTTTTGATTTTCGGGTTTCATGAAATCATAAAAAGTGGCGGTTCCGTAGGTCGTTGACTTTCCAACTAAAAATTCAGAAGCAATGCGCTCTAGGTCCGCTTTAGAAGGGGTGCCATTTGCCTGTGAAGCTATTCCTAATTCTTCAAATAAATTTGTTTCTAACCCTTTACGGCCCGATAGTTCACTCAAGTTTTTTGACATATATTCAATTCTTTGCTCTAAAGCTAATAAAAAAGAATATGAAATTAAAGTATCGTTGATGCAATTATCAACAGTTTATGTATAATAAGGGAATCTTAAAAGATTAAAAGCAAATTCAAAGGGAAAATTAAAAAAGAGAAACCATCTCAACTCGTGAATGCTCAATAGGAAGCCATCTTTACCATTAAACTTTCACAGTATTTTCTTATTTGAGAAGTCGAACAATCATGATTATTAAAAATCATAGCATAAGCCAATTTTTTACCACTTGTTGATTCAACATAGCCTGCGTAGGATTTGATGCGGTTCATGGTGCCACTTTTTCCGTATACACGACCGGCTGCACTCGATCCTTTGCACATACCGCTCATTGTGCCACGTTTTCCTGCTAAAGCCAAACTTTCTTTGAATTTTTCTCCAGAATCTGTTCCATTCATAAACGTTAATAAATTGACGAGGAATTTGGCAGAGACCGCATTTGAGCGGGATAAGCCGCTACCATCCGTCATGAATAGACCATTTCCGATTTTAGACTTCCAATAACTCATGCAATACTGTGCGCCATTGTACGTACTTCCATAGCCAGATTTTTTGTAAGAGATTTCACATAAAATGTGTTCCGCAAATAAGTTTATACTGCGTTGATTGACAACGTCCATAATTGAGGCAAGACTAGGGGAGCTATGCTCATGAATTAAGGTAAGTGTTGGTTTTTTGAACGGAATGTTTTTATTTAATTCACGGTAAGTTGTAGGTCCATATTTGATGGCAATTCCGGCTTCTCTTAGCGCATAATTCACTTCAATTGCCGTGAGGTATTCAGGATCGGGAATGCTTGCTTTTACTTCAAAGTTTTCTTCGTTTTTTGGAATAGATCCTTGCACAAACCAATCGAGAGAATAGGGTGCACCATAGACGTAGGCATTGTCTGATTTCGAATCCGCAGATTTTACTTCATTTTGAACAGTTAAACCAGGAATATAGGGATTGATGCAAACAATTTCAGTGGAGTCCCCCGCATTCTTGCCTGTTTTAAATCCGATTCTGCACATATTGTCAAAAATGGTCAAGCCAGACGGACCAGCGCCATAATAATTCCCTAAATCACCCCACACCCAGCCGGCAGGAACACCGTCGTAGTTATATTTCGACGCATCTGCAATGACGCGTCCATTTATTGTTTTTATTCCTGCATTTGAAACAGCAGCAGCCCATTCTTGCAAAAAATCACGCTCATGCTCATCCTTATTAAAGTACATGGAACCTAATGTTGGATCACCACCGCCAATGATGTATAGATCGCCATTTAAAGCGCCTGTCAACGTATCTAATTCGCCCGAATACATCAATTGAGTTTTAAAGCGATAGCCACGACCTAAAAACTGTGTCGCGGTAGCGGTTGTAACAAGCTTCATAGTTGAAGCACTCGGAATACACATCTGACCATTATAATCCGCAATAACAGTGCCTGTAGACATGTCTTTCACATAAAAACTAAATGCTGCTTGATCCAAATCAGGCTTCAACATTAATTCTTCTGCTAATTTTTGTACATTGGTGTTCGGCTTATCTACTGTTGATGGCGTTTGCGAATAACTGGAGAAATTGAAGAGTGTATAAAAGAGGATGAAGAGAATGTATCGCATTTTTTTTTCTTGTGTATGGATTCAATTATATTTGCCAATCTAAATTAATCACTTTGTGCGGGATAATCGGAATTTGGTCTAAAAATATTCAAAGTCTAAGTCAATTAGACCGAATAGAGAAGGCTGTTCAATCGCTTCGTCACCGGGGTCCTGACGGAAGTGGTTACAAAATCTATTCCAATTGTGCTTTCGGTCATACACGCCTTTCTATTTTAGATACGGACGAGCGCTCTAATCAGCCGTTTTGCGCTGAAGATGGAAGGTATACACTTGTTTTTAATGGAGAAATCTATAATTATCAAGTCTTGAGAAATGAGCTCATAGAGCAAGGGGTACAGTTTAAAACAAGCTCAGATACAGAGGTGCTTTTTCACTTACTCATTCAGAAAGGCGAAGAGGCGCTTCAATTATTAGATGGTTTTTTTGCCTTTGCTTTTTATGATACGCTTGAAAATGATCTTCTAATTGCGCGTGACCGTATGGGAATTAAGCCATTGATTGTTTATGAAGATGCGAAAAGTCTAATTTTTTCATCCGAATTAGCGAGTTTGTATACGTTTGAAATTGATAAAACGATCGATCAAGATGCATTAAATACCTATTTTGCGTTAACCTACATTCCTGCGCCTAAAACGATTTTAAAATACGCACGCAAACTATTGCCTGGAAGTTTGATTCGTATCAAAAATGAGGTGATTGAAGAGCGAACATATTATCTTTCTTCCACACAATTGTCAGAATTATCCTATGAAGAAGCACAGTCAAAAATTAGAGCGGGTTTAGAAGCGAGTGTTCGGAATAGGTTGGTTTCAGATGTCGCGTTAGGATCCTTTTTAAGTGGAGGATTAGATTCCTCCATTATCGCTGCTTTAGCGATTCAAAATAAACCAGATTTAAAGACATTCTCAATCGGGTTTGATCATCCTTTTTTTGATGAAACTAAATATGCAAGTGAATTATCAAAATACATTGGAAGTCAGCATTTTGATTTTAAATTAAATCGACAAGATTTTAGCGATAATTTCACCTCTTTTTTAGCAGCAATTGACGAGCCATTTGCTGATTCTTCAGCCTTTGCAATGTATATGCTTTCGATTAAAACAAAAGAGCATGTTACCGTTGCTTTAAGCGGGGATGGAGCAGATGAATTAGCGGCAGGATATCGCAAACATTTTGCTGAATTTCAAACACGACATTTCGGTCTTTTCAAAAAAAAAAGGACTAAAAAAAGCAGCCTCTATCGGACGAAGTTTGCCCATTAGTCGGTCAGGAAAGTGGAGTGATATGAATCGCAAACTTCAAAAGTTAACCTTAGGTTTCAATCAATCATCCACAATGCGTTATTGGAATTGGTGTCAGTTTATCGCATCAGGCGATCGTAAAAGATTGCTCGGGCAGCGGTATAGAGAACTTATCAATCCTTTTGCCCATCATAAATTTCAAGGAATGAATGAGGTGTTACGAGCAGACCAAGAATTGGTGCTTCCGAATGATATGTTGAAAAAGGTAGACTTAATGAGTATGTCTCAAGGATTGGAGGTTCGAACACCTTTTTTAGCACATGATTTTGTTGAATTGATAAATAGTTTGCCTGAAGAGTACAAACTGACTAAGCAAGGGGGAAAGCGAATCTTGAGAGATAGTTTTAGCGATTTATTGCCTCGTTCCATTCTTGACCGACCAAAAAAAGGGTTTGAAATACCTATTAAAGAATGGTTGAATGGTGAACTTGAAGCGTTTCTCGACGGACCTTTATTTACTGCGGAATACATTCAAAACCAAGGTTTATTTGAATTCGATTATGTTGATTCAA
>JALQVX010000368.1 GCA_023263555.1 Crocinitomix sp. | reverse complement strand
TTAGTACAAATTTTCAGTATTATCCGAAATGCAAAGTTGACCCAAATCAAGAGTTTTTCTATATGTGCTCGTTTTTTGCAGCTTACCTAAAATCTATTCAAATCCCAGACTTTTGAATTTGATCCTATTTTAAGAAGTTGAGTAAGTGACACCCCTTCTTTACATTTTACCGTGATTTGAATGATGAATGACATGTCCTAAATCAATCCATCATGAATCAATCAAAAAAAGATTGAGATTCCTATCTTTGCCAACCAAAGCAAATAAAAAATAATCAAAAACACGATAAGCATGCTGTTAGAAAAAATGAGAGTTGAATTGAATGAAGTTGTTCAGTATTCGCTTCAAACTGAAAACGGAAATATCGACATGAACGCCAAAATCGGTCAACCGATAAAACTGAGCTTTTCAGGAATTACAGAATGCATCTCTTGTCATCAAAAAAAGAAACTATTTGCACAGGGGTTTTGTTATGATTGTTTTATCAATGCTCCCGAATCAAGTCCGTGCATCATTAATCCGGAGCTATGCGAAGGACATTTAGGTAAAGGGCGAGATGTAGAATGGGAAAAAAACCATCACGTTCAGCCCCATGTTGTTTATTTAGCTGTGTCCTCCGGTTTAAAAATTGGAGTAACGCGCGAAACACAGATACCGACCCGTTGGATTGATCAAGGCGCATCATTTGCCATTCGCGTTGCTGAAGTTCCCTACCGTCAATTGGCAGGTCAAATAGAGGTTGCCTTAAAACAAACATTTACAGACAAGACCAATTGGCAACGTATGCTTAAAAATGAAATTGGTGATTTTGATTTAGAGACCGAAAAATGGCAGATTGAAGAATTACTACCCAACGATTTGTCCCAGTATATGTCGGAGAATGATGACATCATTGAAATCAATTATCCTGTCCTCCAATTCCCAACAAAAATAAAAAGTATAGGATTTGACAAGACACCTCTTATTGAAGGAACCTTGCTCGGCATCAAAGGGCAATATTTATTATTTGACGGAGATCGCGTCATGAATATGCGAAAACATACTGGTTATCATATTGAGATTGAGTAATAAAGACGGCTAAAATCATGATTTTTTTCTATATTTATAGAAACTCAATGATTATGAAAATTTTTCGCGGCATACGTTACCTTCTTCCCTTCTTGATTTTAATTGGATGCGCAACGGGTTCGAACCGTATTACTTTTGGCCCCGGTTATTACGGAAAAAACAAACTTGTAAAAACGGAAGCCGAAGAAAAATCAGCAAGCCATTCTGAACTAGAGAGAGCAAACAGTCCTTTATTTTTAACCGAAGCCTATACCGTTGAAGACACTCTTAAACAGAGTCCGATAGACGATCCACTCGAACTTCCTGCACCTCGAATTATAGAAAATTCAACCACGTCAATTCAAAACGAAGCCAATAAAATTGAGTCCATTAAAGCAAATATTCGAACGATAAAAAAAAGCAACTCAAAGGTATTTGGAAAAAATGCTCCCCTTTCGAATATGGGAGACGATTCAGGAAAATTAGTGGTCATTATTCTTATTATTCTGCTTCTATCCGTCTTATTGGGGATTTTACTTTTCTACTTAATCATCACATTATTAAATCAAGCCCTAAACGACGCGGTGGATGAAGCTTGTTATGTCGCAACAATGACCTATGGCTCCTATGACCATCCCAAGGTGATGGTTTTGCGAAATTTTAGAGATGAGTTTTTAGCCGAACGCAAATGGGGAAAGCAGTTTATTCGGTGGTATTATCGTCATTCTCCCTCTTTTGTGAAGGTATATCAAAACAATCGTTTTGTGAATGGTTATTTACGCATCTACCTAAACGTGTTTATCTTTTTTATCAGCCCTTTTTATAAAAAATAGCAGGATTTAGTTTGAAAACAACCGCTGCTTTGTTTCCCAAAAATCTATATAGTAAAGGATTTTCAGGGATAAGCTATTTGTTGCCGGAAATTCAATCAGGTTATTTACGTTTTGAAAATACGATTCATTTGTACTTCCAGAAGAAGCAAAAATAGAATTTTTCCAAACCAACGTCATTTCACTCCCTGGGGCAAAAACCCAGCGATAGACCATGTCAATTGTAAACGCATTAAAATTCGTATTGTGAAGCGAAGCCCCTACATCATCCATTCCATCATAGATTGCTCCTTCAAATTGCCCTAATTCGTTGAGCATAAAAAATGAATTATAATTCACTTTTGACCAATAATGACGTAATGTAAAAGTCAAACCCATTCGGTTTGTAAAAATATAATCTGCAGAAATACGATTGATAACAGTTAAACGATCACGCTTTCCAAAGACAGGATTCATTTCTTCAACGGGTACTTCAAAATTTTGGGTTAAGGCAACCCCTTCGTTATTGCGATTATATTCTATATCAGAGGCAAGCACAATCATCAATTGATCATTCACTCTAAAGCGTGGACTAACAGAAAAAGTACAATCAAATCGATTATCTTCGTCATACGAATACAAACCAGCCGTCATATCCAATGCAAAGGGTTTACTATAATCCGAAGACAAAAAACCACCCACACCCAAAAAACGATCCGCTTCATAAAACCGTCCAGTTACCCGTGGTTCAAACCAATCGTGGTTGCGCGTTGGCCCAGCATCTAGCCAAAGACTTGCGGTCATGAAATTTCGAAACGTTCCAATAATACTCGCATACACCGAAGTAGATGAAAATTCGTTTGGGTCTACTAAACGTGCATACGAGGTAATAAAATTGGTTCTCACCCGATAAAATCGCCAAAAAGGCTCGTAAATATTATAAACAATACGCGCCGACAAATTTCTCAAATTATTTGTGGTCTGAAAACCTAAATCATTTTGGTCATAGGTTTTATTCGACTCGTTATAGGTCATGGACCATAAAAAATTGCCGCGTGTTTTAGCAATTTTCGCACTTGTTTTGTACCCCAATTGTGGCTCAGCATTTTCATACCGTTGAGACAAAGCTCCGTAGACGCTATAATTATACCGCTGGCCGTTTGTAAAAAAATCTCCCCCTAAAGCAGAAACATTCGCATCATAAGTTGACCCATTTCGCAAGACATTCGTATTGGTAAAGGTGACTGTTGAATTGTGTTTTAAATTTTGATCGAGCACGAAGACATTATAATTTGTTGCGGGAGCAGTTTCGATCCTTCTTCGTTCAGACTTTTCCTTGTTCTCAACGATCGCCTCCATGGGTTTTGTAATGGCATTAAAGACACCTATTCCGGTCCCTTTTTTCGTTCGTCCCGATAATTTAGTTGCATTAATAAGTTGCGTTTGTCCTGGGTTTTCGATAATCGTTTCATTCGAATCCACCTGAGCATTGACGAGCGCATAATTAATAGGCACACCACCGACGCGGCGAGAATACAGTAAAGATTGTTTATTGAATAGTTCTGTACCTTCCGTGAAAAACTGTCTATTTTCATTGAATTGGACTTCGAAAGGAGAAAGGTTGAGGACTTGTTGATCAAACTGCACTTGACCAAAATCAGGCACTAATGTCAGATCGAGCGTGAAGGCCTCATTCAAACCATATTTCAAATCCATTCCCCCATTGAGCGTATACCCAGAACTACCATCATAATTCTCGATATAACCGGAGACATAAGGGGTCAATGACAAGCGAACAGGGGATTCGACACCCGTAATACCTTCCAATGTCCCTAATTGACTAATCAAATTTATTCCCTGCGGATTATAGTAATTCCAATGCGACAATTCTCGCTTCCGTCTTACATTACGCATAAAATTGATACCCCACTTTTGCATGTCTTTTTTTGGAAATCGAAGTGCAGAAAAAGGAATTTTAATTTCAGCAATCCAACGATCCTCTTTTATGGAAACCTCACTTTGCCAAACGGCGTTCCAACTGTTATCAATCGAATTAACCTGATGCAATTCGTCGATTTGAACTCCAGCGCTTGTTACGCTAAACGCAAAACCAATTGTCCCCGCATGATACGGATCAATGACCACTCCAAACCAATCCGCATTTCCGGGATCATCCCTTTGCGACAAGGTAAGCGACATACTATCGCGTTCATCAAACATTTCGGCACCTATATACAAAGCCGAATTATCGTAGGCCATTCGAACAACCGTTTTTCGGATTGAATTTGCACCCGCAACAGGTGTATTTTGTATAAAATTACTTGCATCACTTGCCTTTGACCAAAACGCCTCATTTAATTCTCCGTCAAGGTCAACCTTCTCATCAATGCGCTGGATGTTAAGCACATTATCAATTGCTTGCGAATAAGTTGCAAATCCTAAAAGCGATATGAGAGCGAGCCATTTCAGATCGCGCAAAAATAAATAGAAAACTTTTAATAGCGAAGAAGAAGTGGATTAACGGCCGAAAAACGGGATAACAAAAAATCCGATCCTCAAAGAAGAAGACCGGATTTCAAAAATTTTATCGTTTATACGATTAAGACATCTTGCTTAAATCGGGTGCATCACGTGTAAAAGCAGGAATACCTGTAATATCCATACCTGTAATAAGCAAGTGAATATCGTGCGTTCCTTCATACGTCACAACAGATTCGAGATTCGCCATATGGCGCATCACCGAATATTCATTCGTAATTCCCATTGCTCCTAAAATTTGACGTGCTTCACGTGCAACCGTCAGCGCCATATCCACATTGTTTCGTTTTGCCATAGAAATTTGTGCAGAAGTCGCCTTTCCTTCATTTCTCAATTGCCCTAAACGGAAGGTAAGCAGTTGTGCCTTCGTGATTTCAGTGATCATTTCAGCCAATTTCTTTTGTGTTAATTGAAAAGATCCAATTGGAACACCAAATTGAATACGTTCTTTTGAATAACGCAATGCTTGATCATAACAATCCATAGCCGCACCAAGCGCACCCCAAGCAATTCCGAAACGAGCAGAATCTAAACAGCCAAGAGGAGCTCCTAAACCGCTTTTGTTTGGCAATAGGTTTTCTTTTGGCACTTTCACATTCACAAAAATCAACTCACCCGTTATTGAAGCACGTAAAGAATGTTTTCCATGCATTTCTGGAGCAGAAAAACCTTCCATTCCTTTTTCAACGATTAAGCCATGAATACGACCTTCTTCATTTTTTGCCCAAACGACAGCAACATCCGCCATAGGTGCATTTGAAATCCACATTTTTGCACCATTCAATACATAATGGTCACCTGCATCCTTAAAATTAGTAATCATTCCACCTGGATTAGATCCATGATCGGGTTCTGTTAATCCGAAACAACCTAAAAACTTACCAGAAGCTAATTTTGGCAAATATTTTTGGCGTTGCTCTTCATTCCCATATTTCCAAATTGGATACATGACCAAAGAACTTTGAACAGAAGAAGTCGAGCGAAGGCCAGAATCACAACGTTCTAATTCTTGCATAATTAGACCGTAGGAAATTTGATCCAATCCTGGTCCGCCATATTCTTCAGGAATATAAGGCCCAAAAGCTCCTATTTCTCCGAGTTGTGGAACAAGATGAGCAGGAAAAGCAGCTCTTTCGTAATAATCCTCAATGATAGGTGATACGTTCTGTTTTACCCAAGCACGAGTAGTATCGCGTACTAATTTATGCTCTTCAGAGAGCAAATCGTCCATATTAAAGTAATCGGGATGTGTAAATAAATCCGTCGCCATAAGTCTATTTTTAAATCTGTTTGCAAAAGTAAATATTTTAACATGAAATAAGGAAAGATGTTATATTAAACTAACATTCAAAAGTCGTAAATGTTTTATTCGACTATTTTTGCAGGGTGGAGATGCAAGAATTGATACAGAATTTCGGCGAGGGCGATCCGATTAACCACACATTTAATTATGTGTTCTGGTCAATGATGGCATTTAACCTGATTGCCATTGCTTTATCAAAAACGCTGAATAGAGGTTATTTAATAACACTTTTTAAAGCGGCGCTTAGCAATCGACAATTGATGAACAATGTGCGAGAGGATATCGACATTTGGAAAGCCACTTCAATTTTGCTAAACCTTGCCTATTTTCATTGCTTGGCGATTATTATTTGGATGGCAATAGGACTTAAAGAGGAACTTTATATCTTTTATATTGCACTTATTTTAATTGGAATTTCAGTAGTGAAATTACTTGCAATTCGGGTCGTTTTCTTCATAACGCAGGGCTCAAATGGAACATTAGAACACCTTCACAACCATTTTGTTTTCTATCAATTGGGCGGTGTTATTTTAACTCCAATTCTCATTTTTACACACTATGTTCCCGTGGGTTACGTTAATATTGTATTAATTATTATTGCCTCTATATCAGGATTCTTGCTACTTGTAAGAGAGTTTCAAAGTTTGACGCAAGCCTTCCAATATAAAATTTCAATCTTCTATATTATTTTGTATCTTTGCACGCTCGAAATAATACCCCTACTTGTGGGACTTCGAGTTTTCATCCTAAACAATGGACTTTAACTAAAAAGAGGAAGGATTTATGAGCGTCAAAACGATATTAGTTTCTCAACCAAAACCGGAGACCGAAAAGTCGCCTTATTTTGATTTGGCTGAAAAATATAAACTAAAAATTGATTTTAGGCCTTTCATTAATGTCGAAGGGGTTTCTACACGTGAATTTAGAGAACAAAAAATTGATCTTACTTCCCAAACGGCGGTTATATTGACGAGTAAAACGGCTGTCGACCATTTCTTTAGAATTGCAGAAGAAACACGATTTAAAGTTCCTGATGCCATGAAATACTTTTGTATGTCAGAGGCAGTTGCTTTTTATTTGCAGAAATATGTTGTATACCGTAAAAGAAAGATTTTTTATGGTCGTCAAAACATTGGTGATTTGGTTGACGTATTAAAAAAGCATAAAACTGAACGTTTTTTGCTCCCTTGTTCAGATATCCTAAGAGCAAACATTCCGGACACATTGGACGAACACAACATTTCGTTTAGCAAATTGATTTTATACCGGACTGTAGCCGCAGATCTTTCTGATTTAGAAGATGTAAAATATGATGTATTAGTTTTCTTCAGTCCTTCAGGCATAGAATCTTTACTAAAAAACTTTCCTGATTTCAAGCAAAACGGGACTAAAATTGCTGCCTTTGGGCCAACTACTGCCAATGCTGTAAAGCAAAACAACCTTCGTCTTGACATCCATGCGCCCATGCCACAAGCACCAAGTATGACCATGGCCATTGAGCAATTTATTAAAGATGCGAATAAAGAGAACGGGAAAAAGAAATAACCCTATTCGATTAAAATAAATCATTTAAAAGCCCTGTCATTTTATGACGGGGCTTTTACTTTTCGCCAAATCGCGCGTACATTTTTTCGATATCAAATTTTTGATAGCCATAATATGAATTGCCATCCACGATCGCATAAGAACCTCTTTCAATCAAACCAAGACGATTTAGACCATCATATTCAACAGTGGTTAGGATCATATGCGAATAACCGTACTCTGGTTTTTTCTGGAAGGCCGCCAAACCAACTTCTGCATTTTTAACCGTTATCGACGAACCTGTAATCACCGATCCATCTTTTGATGCCAATCCTGTTAAAGCACCATCAATATGAATGCGCATCAATGTTAAATTAGACCGTTCTCCAGCTGAAACGCCTTTATCCCCCGAATTTTTAATTTCGATATCACTAATAGTAACCCGACTTCCAGAAAAGTCAATGCAATCATTTCCTGTATTTTTAAAGCTCGAATGAGAAAAATCTCCCGTACAAAAATCCGCATCAAATCCATCACTTTTTGTATTTTCAATCAAACAATTTTTAATCGAAAAATGAGAGCGAATCACGTTTAAGCCATCCTCGCACGAATTACCACGTATGGTTAATCCGTCAATTAAAACTTCAGCTTCATAAATGGTAAATGCACCTGTCAATAACCATCCGCCATAATCCAATGTCCCCATATTCTCCACCTCAACATGCTTTACTAAAACAGAATCAGCTTGCAAAATCGTAATCCCCATTCCGGTGCTATCACTTGATATAAATCGAATCGGAGCATCAACTGTCCCTTTCATTTCGGTATGATCATTCAAGATTAAACCACCATTTTGAATAAAATCGATTGTTGTACCCGCCTCAAAAAGGACACGAAATCCTTGTGGAATGTAGAGCAATTTATCAACCGTATATTCACCTGATTTAAAACGCAACTCATTCCCTTGAACTGAATAATAACCTGCGTTTTCATTGAATCCGTTCATGAGTTTGATACGCGGATGCTCATCATTAAATTTCCCCCATTTGATAAACTTTTTCGACTTAATTTTTCCTGACAGGTTAGCTACCTCAAAAAGAATTCGTGATGGTTTATGATTTAAACGAATTGAGGTTGAATCTGCAAAATCACCTCCCTTAAACCCTTGAAGAACAATTGGCTCTTCGAATTGAATTAATGAATCTTTATCCCCTTTTATACTATAGCCCAATAAAGTCACAGTTGCAAAATGATAATTCTCAACTTGAATACGGTAATCTCCCGAATCAACTTTTGTGCGATAAGCATTGATTGAAATATCTTTTAGATAAAATGATGAATTACCTAACTCATATTCATTTTTTGCACCATTAACCGGCGGATCAATTGATTCACTTGCTACTAAAAAAGCTTCCCAATTCTGATCAATCGTCTTTAATTCATTTCTAACAAGAGTTGCTTTTTCATAATAAATAGCGCGATCAAATATAAACCCTTCCTGCTCGATCCCAAGCAAGGTTTCATTGAACTGAATCGCAGAATCCAAATTAGCAAAAAGTTGATCCAAAAATTCAGGACTGGAAAATTCGGTCAATTTCTCAACATAATACTTTCTAAACGTGGCATTCTGAAAAATTCTATAATTCAAACATGATTCAGGGTCTAACGAATCAATTTTAGTCTTAAAGAGTTCATTCACCATTAACGGATTCAACGGTCGAACCATAGGCGCCATATCAAAACCAATATGCTCCAACTTAGTCGTTAAAGGATTATAATAAAACCGTCGATTATGCCAAGCCATAGCATGATGGATATTCCCCATATCCATTAATGCATAATAGGTCGCCAATAGTTTGATATCAAATATTAATTCAGGATGCTCATAGCCCATTTTAAAATGCTCTAATAAGCGAGATCCATTAAAAAATTGCGCAGATAAAGTACTTGATTTTAAGGTTCTATTTTCCTTAAAGCAGGTCGGAATAGATGCTTGATAAAAAGGAGCGATTAATTTATTTTCACCTTTTTCGCGCGCGAGAACTGCCAATGCCCAAAACCCGGTTTCGTCCAATTTTAAAATCGGCCCTTCGCGTCTATTTCTGCTTTCTAATAGTTGTTTGTCAAAATGTTCTTCCAGGGCATAAACACCTTCATAGCTATCATTCACATTCACTTGTAAAAAATCATAGCGCGTAGACAACAAGCCTTCCTTTTCGAACCATTCATGCATAAACCATTCATGCATGTAATTCCTCGTTTTTGGGTGTTGAATCGAAAAACTTGTCAACCCCCTAAAAGCAAAATCATCAGCCGTTTTAACCCGATATGAAACACTACCACTGATCAAATGATCCGTCCAGTCGCCTTTCAACCGAACTTCTACAGGAATAGTATCCCTTTCATACACCCAATTTGCATCTACGTATTTCTTAAAATCATCACGAATGATTTCCTCTTGCACGGCAGAAGAAATAATAGAATCAATTTTTTCTTGACTTTCCTCAGGCATTTGCAAATGGACAATTGAAACTGAATCATTTTCTTTATTCGGCCTTTGCTCAAATCGCTCCACTTTTAAATTATCAAAATAGGTTACCTTTCCCGACCCACCAGTGAAAACAAAAAAGGTAAGACTATCTAAATTTGTAATCGCTTTAAACTGTAAACTATGTTTCTTCCAACCACGCTCAAACTTATAATGTCCACTTTCATTTGAACTAAGTGTAAAGTTTGTGCTTCCCGTTGCGACGGCAATCAGAGCCCCTTCCGAAAGCGTATCTTTTTCCCACACAGACGCTCTAAAAAACTCGTCCTTCTTGACATCTTTCAGAACAAATGAAAATCCATACGGATGATCTGAATCCAACTTAACTGAATGCTTACCCTCAAATGCAAATTCATCCGTTTGCGTTTCGGCTGACTTAAATTGATGGTTTTGATTTTCAAAAATGAATGAGCCATCATCCAGTAATAATTGCGATTCAGCATCACAAAAATAAACTGTTTCAACACTCGTCTGATCTTGCTCAGATGAACATGAAATGATGAAAAAAAGAAAACTTGCTAAAATCGAATAACTACGTTTCAAAATCACGCTTATTTTAATCTAAAGTAACCCACTTTAGACCTACAAATTTAATACAATCTTAAAATATTAAATTCTTCAAACACTTATTTTAAGTCATACTTGTGCGAATAATAGCTACTCGGTTTAAAAAAGTGCCTAATTCTCGATTAATAATAAAAAAAATCCCAATCCAGCCTTGTAAATCTTTTAAATGCGGGTAAATTTCTTAATTTTACCCCTTTGAGAATATGGCAATGAAAAAAGAAGAAGTGACTCAAGATAAACTAGCAAAGCGCACGCGCAGACTTATCCTTATTACCATTTGGGTACTAGCATTTTTGCCGCTTGTGGTGATCTTGTTTATGCTCAGTCAGGCAAGACCGGGAATACCTTCACATGAAGACCTTGCTAATCCACCCGATAAACAAGCTTCCATCATCTATACATCTGACGGTGAAGAGATGGGACGATTTTGGAGTGTCAACCGAAAAAGCGTTGACTATAATGCCATTTCTCCCTATGTTATTTCGGCCTTAATTGCAACTGAAGATCAACGGTTTTATGAGCATGCAGGAGTAGATGCAGAAGGTTTAGGTCGAGCAGTTGCCATGGCCGCAATTGGCAGAGACGGCGGTGGAGCAAGTACCATTTCACAGCAATTAGCAAAATTATTATACACAGCGAGTGATACCGCCAATGGAGGTGTTGCACGCGATAAATGGGGACGTTTAGAACAAAAATTTGGAGAAAACATTCTCGCTGTTCGATTAGAAGCCCATTATACCAAGGAAGAAATTATCACCATGTACTTGAATAATTTTGACTTTTTATACAATGCTGTGGGCATTTCGTCTGCATCTCAAGTCTATTTTAACACGACACCTGACAGTCTAAAGATGGAAGAAGCGGCCATGCTTGTTGGGATGTGTAAAAACCCGGGAATGTTTAATCCGCTAAAATTTCAATACAAGGATTACGAGGACAATGAAGATGGACGGGCGCAATATGAAAAAGATAGCACACGTGCCTATAATAGAAGAAATACTGTTTTAAATCAATGGTTAAAAAACAGTAATGACGGCAATGACGCGTTATTAGTTAAAATTACACAGGCAGAATATGACTCTTTGAAAGAAATTCCTATTCGGGTTGATTATCAAATTGTGGATCATAAAGAAGGATTAGCACCTCACTTTAGAGAAATTTTACGAAAAGAATTGACGAAGACGTTTGAAGAGACGAATGATGATGGAACGTTGAAATACCAAAAAGCAGATGGTACACCTTATAATATTTATAAGGATGGTTTGCGCATTTATACGACAATTGATTCGCGCATGCAGGTTTATGCAGAAGATGCCGTTCAAAAGCATATGGAAACAACCTTACAGGCTGAATTTGACAAGAATAATGCTAAAAACAAGCGACCTCCTTTCGGAAATGAGATAGATGAAGAACAAATTGCCGCGATCATGAATCGTGCGATAAAAGCTTCGGATCGTTATCACCGCATGAAAATGAATGGAGCATCTGAGTCAGAAATTTTAAAATCATTTGATGCACCTGTAAAGATGAAAGTGTTCTCTTACAAAGGAGATTTTGACACCACCATGACACCAAGAGATTCGATTAAGTATTACAAGAGTATCCTCCAAGCTGGATTAATGTCAATGGATCCGAGTACTGGTTTTGTTAAGGCTTGGGTTGGCGGTCCTGACTTTAATCATTTCGCATTCGATCACGTAAAACAATCGCAACGTCAAGTAGGATCTACGATTAAGCCGTTCGTATACGCGGCAGCTATTAGTTTAGGTAAAATCGATCCATGTAAAGCCTATATAGATATGGAATATTGTATTGATGTTCCTGTCAGTCCAACGCGCAACAAATCATGGTGTCCAAATACGGGAACAAAAAACACAGGCTCATTGATTCCCACTAAATGTGCACTAGCTGGATCATTGAATAATATTACCGTTGCTATCATGAAAGATATGGGAGTTTCTGCTGGACCGGCAACAATGGATAAAATGTTAAAAAATGTCGGCATCTATTTACGCCAAGAAGATGTCGTTCCAGCCATGTGCCTGGGACCAATGGATGTTTCATTGTACAATATGGTAGGAGCGCAAAGTACCTTCGCAAACAAGGGGGTCTATATTAAGCCCATCTATATTATGCGCGTAGAAGATCGCAATGGAAACGTAATTATCGATATGGAATTTGACAGCCGTGAAGCCATGAGTGCGGACCTTGCATACACCATGATTGGAATGATGAAAGGAGCCGTAAATGGAGCCTCTAATATTTACCAAGGAGGACAAGTTTATGCGACGAGTAGTACTTTGAGAGGGAGTCAACCTTGGGGAGGAATTTCGTATCCAACTGCCGGTAAAACGGGAACGACAAATGGGGCATCTGACGGTTGGTTTATGGGGCTAACGCCCGACCTTGTCACTGGTGTTTGGGTAGGTGCAGATGACAAAGATATTCACTTTAGAAGTTATCCCTGGGGTCAAGGTGCCCGCATGGCATTACCAATTTATGGCTATTATATGCAAAAAGTATATAAAGACGCCAACATTAAGATTTCAAAAGGAGATTTTGAGGCACCTCCAAATTATGATGCGAGTATTTTTAAATGTTCGTTTGAAGAGGAGGGGCCTGAATTATAAAAGATTGATATGAATAAAGTTGTAAATAATGTAGAAGAGGCGTTAGCAGGAATTGAAGATGGAATGACCTTAATGGTAGGTGGATTCGGTTTGTGTGGTATTCCTGAAAACAGCATTGCTCAATTGGTAAAAATGGGAGCAAAAGACCTGACGTGCATTTCTAACAATGCAGGCGTTGATGACTTTGGATTAGGACTGCTCTTACAAAAGAAACAAATCAAAAAAATGATCTCCTCTTATGTTGGAGAAAATGACGAGTTTGAACGTCAAATGTTGAGTGGTGAACTTGAAGTTGATTTGATTCCGCAAGGATCGTTAGCAGAACGCTGTCGTGCAGGAGGAGCAGGAATTCCTGCCTTTTACACCCCTGCTGGTTTTGGAACAGAAGTAGCAGAAGGAAAAGAAGTTAAAATTTTCAACGGAAAACCGCATATTTTGGAAGCGGCTTTAACAGCCGATTTCGCACTTGTGAAAGCTTGGAAAGCAGACACTGCTGGTAATTTAATTTTTAAAGCAACCGCGCGTAACTTTAATCCAATGATGGCCATGGCGGGTAAAATAACCATTGCTGAAGTAGAAGAAATTGTTCCAGCGGGTGAATTAGATCCAAATTTCATTCATACACCGGGTATATTTGTACAACGTGTGTTCAAAGGAGAGCGTTTTGAAAAACGAATTGAGCAAAGAACTGTTCGTACTAAAAGTTAAGCGCTTACCGCATGAAGAGGTGGGTCCGCAGATTAATTCCGTACAAAAGTATCTCGTGGTATACCGCATTGCTTCTTTTTATCTTTATCGTATATTTCACTTTTAATTATGCGACCCCTAACCCACTAAGTTGGGATAATATAGGTTATCATGTGTACCTAAGTGAAATCATTAATGACGGCAACCTGCATGTTCCTGACTTAACGTTTTATGAGGGCATCATGGAGCAGTATAAAAATACCACAACGCTTTATCAATTTGTTCCCACCAATCATGAAGAACTCGGCGGTTACATCACTAAATACACCAGCGGCTGGGCTGTCCTGAACGCACCCTTCGTTTATGCTGGCCATTTATGTGCTGGATGGTTCGGTTATGCACAAGACGGTTTTTCAAAACCTTATCAACTATCTGTTATCATCTGTAGCTTATTCTACACGTTGATTGGCTTGTTGTTTTTAAGGAAAATTTGCCTTCATTTTTTTAGCGAAAAAATCACTTCCCTTCTATTGCTTATCCTCGTATTGGCCACGAATTATTTGCATTTACATGCCGAATCAACTGCAACAATTCATATTTATCTGTTCACCCTCTATGCCATTTTAATTTGGTTAACGATTCAGTTCTATCAGGAAAAAACGCGCATTAAAGCTATTCTTATTGGAACTGTAATTGGATTAATGATTCTCATTCGACCAACCGAATTATTAGCGGTAATCATTCCACTTTTATATGGCGTAACCAGCTTTTCCGACTTAAAAAAACGTGTTATTGAATTTTTTACGACATCCTACTATTATTGGGCGATTGGATTTGTAGTACTCGTCAATACACTCCAGTTAGCGTACTGGAAATATACGACGGGTAAATTCCTTGTTTACACCTACAATAATCAAGGAGAAGGCATGGATTTCCACCTTCCCCATATACTTGACGTCTTATTTAGCTTTAGAAAAGGCTGGTTCGTTTATACACCAATTATGCTTCTCTTAATTATTGGATTTATTCAACTCTACAAGCAAAAACGAGATTGGTTTTGGGGACTGTTCTTATTTACAATCTTGAACTTATATGTCATTTCATGTTGGACCACTTGGTGGTATGCCGATAGTTTTTCGCAACGGTCATTGTCTCACACTTATCCAATTTATATACTCGTCATTGGTTTTATCTTCGTCCATATTACACCTTTAAAACGGGTCCTATTGGGCTTGTTTATTACACTTTCGATCGGACTCAACCTCTTCCAATCGTGGCAAGCGCGTTATGGCATTCTTCATTTATCGCGCGTTACAGCAGATTATTATTTTTCCGTTTTCGGTCAGACATCAGACCCTACTGAGGATCAACTTAAACTGTTATCGATCGACTTCGATTTAAAATCTTTTGATAATCGATCTGAGTACAAATTGATCACAACGATTAGACCGAGCTATGTTATGCCTTTCGCACTGGATAGCGAAACGGAACAAACACCATTGGAAACAATCCCGTTTGAAACACTCACAACGAAAGATCACTTATGGGTAAGAGCAACTGCTAAAATCGAACCTATCTTTTCCGACAGCCTTTATAAAGAAGAACCATTTGCAGCTCACCTTTGTATTTGCATGTTGCACAATAAAAAAACCTATGCGTGGCGCAATGTTTCTGCGTTTTCAATTGATCAAGCAGGAGTTACCATCAAGCAAGATTATTTGACACCTCATCCACGCTATCTGAGTGATGAACTATCGGTAAGTGTATGGCTCCAATATGGTCCTTCAATCAAGGTTACCGATCTGTCTTTTGAAATCTATGAAAAAAAATAAAAACGTATGACCGGTTTACAGCATTCGGTAACTTTTTCGAATAAGGAACAGAAAATAGCGATTGGTTTATTCACACTATTATGGCTCTATCTAATTATACGCTCCATTTATGTACCTGTTCTGCACGACGAGTTAGCGACATTTTTCTATTATATACAAACGGATAATTATTTACCCCCTAGAGCACATTGGGACGCCAATAATCACATTCTAAATTCAATGCTCTCTAATTGGACCTATCACTTATTTGGATCCTCACCTTTTTCATTGCGTTTACCCAATGTCCTTTCTTACGTTGGTTTCTTTTATGGAGCATATCAGATTGCAGGGCGCCTCAAATCGTCCATACTCCGTTGGGCTCTGCTACTTGCTTTTGTTTGCTCGCATTATCTTTTTGAATATTTTGGGGAGGCTCGCGGATATGGCATGTCAATGGCTTTCTTTATCCTGGCTCTCTTTCAATTTATTCGAATGAGGGAAACGAATCAACTCCTTCGAATCGCATGGATTTCTTTCTTCCTTTTTCTTGCAACGGCTGCCAATCTTACGCTCATTATCCCCTCTGTTCTCATCTTTTTTGGATTAGCTGTGATGACTTTTGTTGGACCTTTAGAAGCGGGAAAAAAGGATCTCCTTAAACAAATCGGGTTAATTGGTCTTACCGCTCTGCCTTTTCTATTACTTGTAAAACAATCCTTTACTCTGAAAGAGCGTGGTGCTTTGTATTACGGCGGTAATAGCGGCTTTTATGACATCACTGTTGCATCCGTCACAAAAGTCTTTACCGATTTTTACAATACAGGATTAGCAATAGGACTTACGGCGCTTTTTATAGGTTTTTTCAGCTATCTCTGCGTTCAATTCTATCGCAAGAAAAGTCTGAAAATTGTTTTTAAATCTGCCGGTTTTTTCAGCTATTTAGCAATAGCTAGTGTGATTTGTATCTTGATTCTATCCTACGTACTCAAGGTTAATTTCCCAGAAGATAGAGCAGCCATGCACCTCTTTATTCTATTCGCTGGCGCATTCGCTTTTATCTTAGACGATTTAGCCCAAAAGACAAAAATAGTGGCCTACTCAGGATTAATTTTACTTTATTTTCCACTGCTTTTTTTATATCATATTTCGCCAACACATACCGTCTTTTCACCTGAAGAGCGCACGCCTTATGCCTTTTACGAATACGTCAATAATTCACCTCAAAACTTTAAATTCCCCAACCTTGTAGGGGGATATAAAACACAGGAGTTTTGTTGGTATTACATGAGTAATCGTGATGGGGGTAACGCTGGAAAAATTCACACCAATTATCATGTAGCCTTAGATGCAGATTTTCAGGTGATCCGTGATGATAAACTGAACGACTCAACCCTCTTCAATTATTACACCCCTGTATTAAGCGATCCTTCAACAAAATTGACACTTTTTGAACGCAATAAAAAATTAATCAAAGAGGAAATCTATGTCACAGCTGTTCATCCAACCAATGGAATTGTCGAAGATGAGTTCCACAATATTTTGGAGATTCAAATCGACTCACTCCGCGGAGAGCTTCTTTATATCGGTGCTGAAATGACCCTTTTAGCCGAATCGAAACCTTTCGTTTCGTGGTTATCAGTAACAATAAATGATCCTACTGGCACTTCGCTTTATCAAGAATATATTGCCTTGGATTGGCTGCGCAAAAACTGGGATGGCACAAGCAACAACCTCCTTCAAGGCACCTTATTACACAACATTCCTGCTGAGGCTTCGGTGCTAAAATTTTATATTTGGAATATTGATAAAACAAGGTTTTCCATTCCAAACGGAAAGTGTTATCTTTATCGACTAGAAAGAGATTTTCCAACACAAGATTAAAAATTATGGGGTTAGATAAAATTGGAATCGCAAAACGAATTGCGCAAGAACTGCAAGATGGATGGTATGTTAATTTAGGAATAGGAATACCGACATTAGTTGCCAACTATATTCCCGAAGGCATTGAAGTTGAATTTCAATCCGAAAATGGTTTATTAGGTATGGGACCTTTTCCATTTGAAGGAGAGGAAGATGCTGACCTCATCAATGCAGGCAAACAAACAGTTACGATAATGGATGGTGGAGTAATTTTTGACTCTGCGACCTCTTTTGCCATGATTCGCGGTCAACATGTTCAACTGACAGTGCTAGGCGCTATGGAAGTCGCTCAAAACGGTGACATTGCGAATTGGAAAATTCCTGGCAAACTTGTAAAAGGCATGGGAGGAGCAATGGATTTAGTTGCCTCAGCAGAGAATATTATTGTGGCTATGATGCACACAAATCGTGCGGGAGAATCTAAAATTTTAAAAAAATGTTCGCTTCCACTCACCGGCGTTGGCTGCGTAACAAAGGTTGTGACCGATCTTGCTTTCATGGAAATAAGAGATAATGCGTTTCACCTAATTGAGCGCGCTCCTGGCGTTTCAATAGAACAAATTAAAGCCGCTACAGAGGGCGATTTGGTGATTCCGACTGACGTGCCTGAAATGAAATTTTAAGATTTTGAAAAATAAGCAGATTGCTATAATTGGAGCAGGACCAGCAGGTGCGACGGCAGCATACGAACTTTCGAAAGCTGGATATGAAGTTACCTTATACGAAGCCAGTAATGAAGTGGGTGGTCTTTCCAAAACAATTGAACTTTGGGATCAAAAAGTAGATTTAGGGCCTCACCGTTTTTTTAGCAATGACACCAAAGTCAATAAATTATGGTTAGAGGTTGTTGGCAAGGATTATCATATGGTAGATCGATTAACACGCATTTACTACAAGAAAAAATTCTATTATTATCCGCTGAAACCATTTGATGCCCTTTTCAAATTAGGAATAGGACAAGCCTTCCTTTGCGCGACAAGTTATATGAAGGAGAAAGTCCGTCCAACCAAACAAAATGGATCTTTTGAAGCATGGGTAACGGCGCGATTTGGGGCACGACTCTACTCCATTTTTTTTAAAACGTATAGTGAAAAACTTTGGGGTATTCCTTGCTCCGAATTGGATGAAGATTTTGCCGCTCAGCGCATCAAGAAACTATCCCTTTTTGAAGCAGTTAAAAACGCTCTCTTTACTAAAAAGAACACCAAACATAAAACACTTGTAGACCAGTTTGCCTATCCGATTGGAGGCACAGGAATGGTCTACGAAAAAATGAAAACCCAAATTGAAAAAAATGGGGGAAAAGTAATGCTAAATACGCGCGTTGCGAAAGTCAATGCCATTAACGGAGAATCCGTTTCGATTCATTTAGAAAATGGTGAAATCAATACCTTTGACCACATCATTTCGTCTATGCCAATTACGCATTTGGTGAACAACCTTCCGCAGGTACCAGCGGATGTAATAGCAGCGACTTCATCACTAAAGTTCAGAAATACCATTTTAGTATACTTAAAAATCGAAGGACAAGCTGTCTTTCCTGATAATTGGCTCTACGTTCACGCGAGCGATTTGCAAATGGGAAGAATCACTAATTTCAGCAATTGGGTTCCCGAAATAAATCAAGGACAATCATCTACCATTGTCACCTTAGAATATTGGAGTTATAATGAGGATGAGATTTGGAATGCAACATCTAAAGCTTTAATTGAATTAGGCAAAAAAGAACTTCGGTCTACCGGATTGATAAAAGATTTAACGATATCTGACGGACATGTTGTCAAAATCCCTAAATGTTACCCTGTCTATGGCAAAGGGTATAAAGAACCTTTGCAAAAAGTTGAACACTATCTCTCAAGCATTGAAAATTTGTCCGTTATTGGCAGATACGGCGCTTTTAAATACAACAATCAAGATCACAGTATTTTGATGGGATTATTGGCGGCCGAAAATCTAATCAAAGGAACGCGCCACAATTTATGGGAAATTAATACAGACTATGAAGTCTACCAAGAAACTTCAACGATTACTGCTTCAGGACTAAGTACTGAATAATGAATTGGCTTCAGCGTCATAAATTGAACGGCCTTGGATTAACGTTTTTACTCTTGATCTTTATACTGTCTGTATATGTTCGACAAGAAAACCTCAAAGCTCCCCTTCAATCTGAAGAATGGATCACAGCCCACACACTAATCACTGCTGAAATTTGGGATGAGAATGGCGGACCATCTGCCTTTGGGTTTAATCCAATTTACAATTATCCTGGCCACGGAAACGCCTATCGCTCTGCTTTAGGAGGTATCGTCGCTGAAAATGGAGAAGTGTATTATGTCTCCTACCCGCCGTTTACATTTTTATTCTACTATTATGTAAGCCATGTTGTAGGTGGTCCTTCAGTGCAATCCATTCGGATAATCTCTCTCCTCATTCACTTTTTAACAAGTCTCCTTATTTTCTTTCTCGTACAAAAAATACGAAGTAAAAAGAATCAAAACACTTTTAATTATGGTGGAATAATTGCTGCGGGATTATACCTATTTGCCAAAGGCAATCTTCGGTTTCATGGAAACCTCTACTTCGCAGACACCCTTGTTCAGCCCCTTTTTATTGGATGTATACTCCTTTCACTCCATTATTATAAAGGTGAATTTAAGCGCGAAAACCGGACACTAATCGCCTTATTCATTGTTTTCTTTTTTGCTACTTATACCGAATGGATCGGACTGCTGACCGCTTTTATCACCGGTCTGTTTTTCTTAATAAAAGCGATAGCTCACCGCAACAAACACCTTCTCAAACCATTTTTCACAATTGGAATAGCCTCTTCTTTAGCGTTAGCCATTACGATTGCTCAGTACTCCTCAATAGATGGGTGGGAAAGTTTGAAAACAACAACATCTACCAAATATGCCGAACGCAGTGGATATGATGACCAAACAAATTCAGCCAAAGAATTCAATATTCACAACAGTGACACCTTTAGCTTTCTCCTTAAAAATTTTAATGCGAATTATGAACACACGTTGAATTACTTTGGCTTCACAACTGTGCTCTTTTTGCTCTTCCTCCTCCTAAGAAAATTCATTAAAAAACCAATCGAAGCAATACAGCAAACCAATAAGCCCTCTTTTTTTGTTTTAACAATCCTCATCTTACCCCTACTGTTGCACTACCTCCTTTTATTTAACTTTAATGCAATGCATCAATTTGCAGCGCTAAAAACAGTCAGCGTTTTGGTAATTCTCATTGGATTAATGATTACAAAAATTCAATGTATTGCGAAAGAAATTCATCCTTATGTACACGTAGGATCACTTGTTTCTGTTTGCCTATTTTTTATTTTACAGGCCCATCAATCCGCAGAACGTTATTTAACGTCTTTCAATCCGCAGAAAAAAATTGATTATGAACGTATTGCAACCGCTAAAATTATGCGGGAAGAAAGTGAACCCAATACGGCTACCTTTGCAACAATGAGTTTAAATCCGAATTTAATTTATTACGCCAAACATATCTATTCTCCCTTAAAGGAATTTGATGCCGAGAAGATTTTCCAAATTATGGACATGCGGCGAAATGAATACGGTGATTTTTACCAGCATGAAGAAGATGGATTACACTACATAATTCGATTTAGAAAGCTTGATCGACAGATAGAAATAATAGATACACTCAATTATTAATAGGGAAATGAAAGAACAACTACCTGACAAAACACTAGCCGACATTATACAATGGGACATTAAAAATTGGTCCAAATGCTTAGTATTTTGGAATGAAAATGCCGACCTAACAGCACCTAAAAAAGTGCTAGCACTAGGCGAACGAGAAGGAGGTATGAGTTTGTATTTTGCGCTTAATGGCCATGATGTTATTTGTTCGGACTATAATGTTATGCCGGATACAACAAAAAAAATGCACGAATCTTACGGTGTTTCCGACCGCATTTCCTACGCCGAAATTGACATGAAATCCATCAATTTACCAGATGAGTCGGTGGATGTTGTTCTCTTCAAATCAGTGATTGGAGCATTGGGAGATGCAGATGATCAAGCAAAAGCTATTTCTGAAATCTATCGTGTATTAAAAAAAGATGGTATTTTCCTATTTGCCGAAAACCTAACAGGATCAAAAATTCACCGTTACTTGCGGAAGAAATTTGTGAGTTGGGGAGAAAGATGGCGGTACATTAATACAGCAGAAATAGGAAAATGGGGTCAGAATTTTAGATCAAAATCAACAAAATCATTCGGTGTAATCGCCTTATTCGGAAGGTCGGAGAAACAACGAAGATTTCTATCACATTTCGATCGCATATTAACACCTCTAACTCCATCTAAATGGCGTTATATTTTATTTGGGGTCTTTAAAAAATAAAATCGGTTACTTTTTCCCATTTTTGCGCACTAAGGGTTTAGCAAAATGACTAACCAATTGATTGGATGATCTCTAAAAAATAGCTATATTCAACTAGCGAATTTTGAATCACCATCCTTTAACCTAAATTATGCTTAAATGCGTTTTACATATTTTCATGCTCCTTGGATTGTTTTCTGTGTCTTCTTTCGGGCAAAAACCAACCGAACCTGCTATTGAAATTGTAACACAAGAAAGAATTCAGGGGACCATTACCCAATTAGCCTATAGTCCAGACGGCCAACTTATTGCTTCGGGATCAGAAGACGAAAATTCCATTAAAATTTGGGATGTAACATCCGGAAAGATTATTGGTAAACTCGAAGGCCATACCAATGAAACCACTACACTATTATTCAGTGAAGACGGTAAAAGATTAGTGAGTTCGGCAAACGACAACGTTGTTATATATTGGGATTTAATTACATGGGAGCTCCTTGATTCGCTGACACTTCCCGATCCTGCCCTCACCATTTGTGGTGGACCGAAAAACTCAAACTCTTTCATAACAGGACATAAAAACGGAGCAATCTATCAATGGACTCCAGAAAAATTTCGCCAACCTGCTTTAATTTATACACACGAACACGCCATCAGTAAGCTTGATTGTCATGGACAATTTATCGCCTGGGGGGACGCTTCAGGAAACGTCAAAATTTATGACCTTCAAACGAATACAACAAAAATTGAAAAGTCAATATATGTTGGCGGCATTATGGGCATTCATTTTTACAATGATGGAAATGGACTTCTAACTGCTGGACAAAATGGCAAAATCCACTTATGGAATATCAATGATTTAAGTGAGAGTAAACATGTTGATGCTTCGAATGCTACTTTAACAGCCTTTGACGCAAATGTAGCCAAAGAGCGCTTCGTCATTGCCGCACAAAACAGTGATGTAAAGGTCTACGATCTAAATGGAAATGAACTTTATTCGTTCAAAAGTAAAACAGGAGAAACAGAGGACCGAGAACCTGTAAAAGCGCTAAAAATAAGTCCTGACGGAAGCGCAATGGCCAGTTCTGGCTTTCAACATTCACCCATTAGAAAAGCAAAGGAAGACAAAAATGTCATACGCATTTGGGATCTAAAAAGAGGTACACTTTACAAAACTTTGCAAGGATCCGTTAATCCAATTTATTCATTTGATTTTCATCCTACACAAAACGAATTAATTACACTTGGTGACGACAACATTATCACTTTTTGGGACTTTAATTTAGCCGAAAAACAGGGGCAATTTATCCTTGAAGATCCTAAGCGTGAAATTCCACCCATCCGCAAGCTGAACAAGGGTGGAATTGGATTAGATGATATTCAAAAAGGACGACGTGTTGGAAATATTTTAAAAGATGTGGCCAATGGAAACTTGGTAGGAATTAAAGATGAATCGAAAGAGATAGGTAAAACAGTGGGGGTTAACTATGCCAAACGGCTATTTAAAGAACGATCCATCATCAAATATTCCGAGAAAGGGACCTACTTGATCACCAAACAAAAGAATGATGAAATTAGATTGTATGAATTTGAAAATGGCAAACCCGTTTTTCGACAAGCCGTATTTTCATATCAAGCCTCCATTAACCAACTTAAAACATCTCCAGACGAAAAATATTTAGCTGTTCTCGGCGCAGGTGATTCAGCAGTCTCAATTATTAATTTGGAGACCAAAATAATTGAACGCAAATTATTCACCGCAGCACCAGAAGCCAATTTTCGATTCATTTATGAAGCCAATTCATTGGCTTTTTCACCAGACGGATCTCTGCTTGCCGTCTGTTTTAATACGGGTAAAACGTTTGTTTTTTCTACCTCTTCTTGGCAACTCGTTTTTGAAAATATTTTACCCGACAATTTAGGATACGTTGAAAGTCCATTTGTAAACTTTAGTGAAGATGGTAAGTACATGGTCGTAAAATCCATGTTAGGGTTAAAAAAATACAATACCTCCAATTTCGATATCTTCAGATCAGAACCTCTCAAAATTAACGGCTATTCAGTACCTATGGATAAACCGCAAAATTATGCGATTACCATTTTTGAAGACTATATCTACTTTGAAAATTTATTTACAAATGAAGTCAAAAAGAGTATACATGTAAGTCCCGAACAAATCACCCACATCTCCATCAACCCAAAAGGTTTAGTCGGTGTGACATTTAGCAGTGGGCAATTTCAACTCCTAGATCCGCAATCAGGAAATGAGGAAATTCTATTGGTTGGGGAAGGTGATAATTACATCTTTAAAACGGTCGAAAATTATTATAAAGTTTCCAAAGAAGGATATGACTTGGTTACTTTCCGAATCGGAAACCAAGCCTTTCCTTTTGAACAATTTGATGCTATTTTTAATCGACCAGACCTTGTGTTGCGCAAATTAAACTGCACGGATGAGGCACTAATCAGTCTTTACGAAAAAGCTTATCTCAAACGGGTGACCAAATTAGGCTTGCGCCCAACGACCTCTATTTCCCTCGCAGACATTCCGCGTGCCACTGTACTTAACACTGCAGATATACCTGCAATCACCGAACAAAGCACGATCTCTTTATCCATTAAATTGACCGATCGAATTAAATTGAGCAACTATAATATTTGGGTGAATAATGTGCCTATTCACGGTAAAAATGGTAAGCTCATCAGTGGGACATCTCAACAAATTAAAGAATCGGTACCCCTCATCCACGGACTTAACAAAATTCAACTTGCCTGCCGCAATGCCAATGGATACGAAAGTTTAATTCATACTTTTTATGTCGAGAAAACAGGTCCCAAACCGTCACGTGATTTATATTTAATAACGATTGGTACGGCCAACTATAAAGATACGCGCTATACTTTATCTTATCCTGCTAAAGATGGACAAGACCTCGAGCAACTCATGCAAAGCAATACTTCAGGCATCTATGATAACATCAAAACCAAAAGCTTGTACAATGAGGCCGTGACAAAAGAAAATATCGCTGGTCTTTCCACTTTTCTTGGCGCTTCTAAACCCAATGATGTGGTGATTGTGTTTGTTGCTGGTCACGGAATTCTAGACGCCAATTTTGATTATTATTTTGGAACCTACGATATCGATTTCAGTCAACCTAACCTACGTGGACTAGCCTATGAAAAACTTGAACAGCTCTTGGACGGAATTAAAGCCAACCGTAAAATACTCATTATGGATACGTGCCATAGCGGAGAGGTGGATAAAGAAGATGTGTTTTTTGCGGCGAATGATGAAGCGCCAGAAGATGATGATATTGCCTTTAGAGCTGTAGGAGAAGCGGTCAAATCGGACGAAACGAAGGCGACTCCTTCTCGTTTGGCAGGTGAACTGTTCAATGATTTACGCAAGGGTACAGGCGCAACCGTCATCTCATCTGCTGGTGGTGTAGAATTTGCTATGGAGAGCGCTGAATGGAAAAATGGTTTGTTCACGTATTGCATGTTAAACGGACTAAAAAATAGGACGGCTGACCTAAATGGTGACGGCGTAATCATGTTACTTGAACTTCAAGCCTATGTGGTGGAGAAGGTAACCGCCTTGTCACATGGACGGCAAGTTCCTAATTCACGGATTCAGAATATTGAATTGGATTTTCCTGTTTGGTAAATGATTTTTAAGCCTTAAACGGGATTTACTCCTGTTGCTTTTCCCAACCTTATTAAATCTTTATTTCTAAATCCTTTTGCAATGCGCCATTAAAAAAACGAAGTTCTGTTTGTGAAAGATTGGTACGAATAAAATCCATTATTTCATCACGTGTACCTTTAAACACGACCTCATATTCGTATTTTCCTTTTAGTTTAAGACTTAGCGCCATGAATGAATCGTGCGTATCTTGCGAACTGAGGACAAAAACACCTGTACTTTGCGTTGTTCGATAGCGCACTCGCTCTACTTTAATTAGACCTACATCATAATTCTGAAGGTATATTTTACGCGTAAAAAAGAAAGGGAAAAATCCATATCTTTTGAATAGGAGCCCTTCTTTAATTTGGTCTGTATTTACTGTTGTTGTTGAAAACATGATCCAAAATGAAGGATAAGCGATTAAAAACAGTTCATAATGACCAGGGAAGATAAAAAAGAACAAAACGCTGAGTAGGATAAAAATCAAACCCACACCATGTGCCGTTGGAGGAAAACTGCGTCCTTGTTGATAAATCATTTAAGTACTTTTGAGGTCTATTTCTTCTGTTAAGATAATGAATCTTTACATTACACACCTCTATAGTTGCCCTTAACTGATCGTAACAACCAGCTGAAAAAGCTTAAACCATCAACTAATTTGGAATAACGAGGAGCGGAAGTTTTGTACGTACAGCCATATAACTGGTATGACTGCCCTTGAAAAAAGCTTCAAAAAATCCAAGTTTATGCGGTATCATAACAAATAATTCAGCCGGATATGCTGCCAAACCCATTTCTAAGCCATCACCCACTCGAGGGTAAATCACGTAACGATAAGAATGATACACATTACTTAAAAGACGACCCACCTTCAGCTCTAATTCCTTTCTGCGTTCTACTGACTCGGAAGGCATAACATGAAGCACCACCAATTTTGATCCTGTGAGGCGAATAAAATCTTTTAATTGAACCAAATTGCTGTTTGGATTTAAAAAAGAAGGATCACAGGCAAAAGTAACGGTCTTAATTGGAACATATACTGCATTATCTGGCACGATTAAGAGTGGAAATTCCATCAACTTAATTGCATCCGTTGTTGTGTTCCCAAATAATTTATAATCTGTGAGGTTATTTTCAATTCCCATCACCACAAGATCTGCTCCTTTTCACTCATGTAGGTTTGTAAGCCTTCAATCGTATCATCCTTTCCAAGTTCCCATGTCACGTCGATTTGAAACGCTGTTTCAATTTTCGCCTTTAATTCGATTAGTTGATTTTCGCTTTTCTCCTTCAGGTTTTGCATACTCGTTGCGGAAACTAAGGAATTATTAGCATGCACGCTCAACTTAAACACGTTAAATAAAACGAGATTCGCGGATATGTCTTTTGCTAAATGGGCTGCATAATTTACAGCGTTGGCAGCGACAACAGAATGATCTGTGGCAACAAGTATAGCTTTCATCTTCGTGCATATTTATACACTAAAGGTCGACTAAAAAGAAGCGCAAAGAAATGATTATAATCAGTTATGGTCCTAATTAAACTTAAAACAAGACGCACTGTTTATTTCAGGATACTGTCGGCATCAATGTCTGGACCGAGGGTGAAATTATTTGCTTTTGCAAATATACCTTGAAAATCAACCCACTCTTGATCTATTTCTAAATACTTATCATAAGAAACAAGATATTTATCATTGAATAATTTTAATTCTTTATCAGTCCACTCGCTATCTGGTTTTGACATTGGTTCGGCAAGTTGTACAATGTATTTATCGATTGTTTTTTCAACAATATTTACCCATTTATTCGTTAACTTGTCAAATTCCGTTTTCTTCTCCCAGCGCTTATCTTGGTATAAAACCATGGCCTTCCGCAAGTCAAAAATAAGTGATCTACAAAGGTTAATTGTAAGATTAAACTCAGTTAAAGCTGCGTCTGCTTCGTCTAATGTGGTAAACGAATTAAAATGCGCATCTATTTGTATAATATAGCCCAAAATTCCATCAAAATACGAAACAGCATCCGTCACTTCCCCATTCGACAAGGTCCGTGCATTTTCTTTAAAATCATCCAGTCCCATCTCTAATGATTCATCTCCATAGTTCAAAGCTATAACACCTTCAATTTCAAAATCATTGGCTTCTGCAAATTCCTGTTGAAAGGCCACCCAATCCCCATCAACAACAAGATAACGGTCATAAGCCTCAAGATAACGTTCAAACAATTGGTGATTTTCTTCATTCCATGAATCATCTGATCGCGAAAGCGGTTCCGCCAGTTCAATTAAATAATCCTTTACTAGATTTTCAACCTGTTCTAACCAATTTAGGGTCTTCACTTCTAATCTTACGCGGAGCGGCCAAGACTGATCTTCATATTTTTCCAATGCGCTTCTTGTACGTCGAATCCTTTCTAGACAACGATCGGATGTTACATTAAAATCACTCACCGGTGCATTTTGCGCATCTAAATCATCAAATAAAAGAAGATCATTTTCCACTAAAATCATACCTGCCAAACAACCGCGAAAATAATTCAACCCTGATTGAGCATCTCCATTTTCGAAACTTTTTAACGCCGCTTCGAATTCTTCTATCGTGACCGAACTCTTTTCTAATGGGGCTTCATCTTGTGCATGAACGACTCCGGTTAAGAAAATGAGGAAAATTAGGACTACTTTTTTCATACTTACAATTATTAAAAACGAGCTCGTGAAAGGCAATGTATAGCCTTAACCAATCAACAATTTACGTAAACTTACTTTTTCTTCAATAATCCCATGCAAATCATCAATTGAAACACGCACTTGTTCCATGGTATCACGGTCACGAATCGTTACTGTTCTGTCAACCAATGATTCTTGATCTACGGTCACAGCAAATGGTGTTCCGATTGCATCTTGACGTCTATAACGTTTACCAATATTATCTTTTTCGTCGTATTGGCAGTTGAAATCAAGCTTTAATCCGTCGATAATTTCACGGGCTAATTCCGGCATTCCGTCTTTTTTCATCAACGGCATAACAGCCACTTTATAAGGGGCTAAAGCAGGAGGAATGGACATCACTTTTCGTGTTGTTCCATCTTCTAAAGTTTCTTCTTTATACGACTGTGAAAGTACCGCCAAGAACATGCGATCTAATCCGATTGAAGTTTCAACCACATAAGGAATGTAAGATTCATTCGTTTCAGGATCGAAGTAACGTAATTTTTTACCGGAATGTTCCTCGTGTTGTTTTAAATCAAAATCGGTGCGTGAATGGATTCCTTCTAATTCT
>JALQVX010000363.1 GCA_023263555.1 Crocinitomix sp. | reverse complement strand
ATTTTTGGTTTTCAATTTCTAGGCCAAGGCGATTCCTGATAGATTTAAATGACAATATGTCTGTTTTGTTGGTTTTTTGATGTCAAAAAGTCAGTACTATCAAAAAACGACTTTAATTCTGTTAGCTTTTAAGTCTTAAATGAGATTTATTTAAAAAAAATGCAATTGGGGGTTATTTAATGGGGTGTGTTGATAAATATTTGCTATTTTTTTAATGTTACCCCCTAAAAAATAAATAACTTTGTAAAAAAAAATCAATTTTTTATGTCGAGTTCTAGAAAAAGTGCATTAAGAGAAGTGTTAAATCGAAAGGCAAATCACGTAAATGATGGTGCGCGAAGAGTTTCTGAGTATTTTGGAGAAAATACGTTTCATATTGATAAGATGCGCGAGTGTCTGACAGAAGAGGCGTATAAAATTGTAAAATCAGCAATTGTGCACGGAACGCACGTTGATCGTTTGCATGCAGATCAGATTGCAACGGCAATGAAAGATTGGGCGATCTCAAAGGGAGCGACGCATTATACGCATTGGTTTCAACCCTTAACTGGATCAACGGCTGAGAAGCATGATGGTTTTTTCAAACCGATTGGACCAGGTAAAGCAATTGAACGATTTGAAGGTAATTTGCTCGTTCAACAAGAACCAGATGCCTCTTCTTTTCCAAACGGAGGAATAAGAAATACATTTGAAGCAAGAGGTTATACCGCTTGGGATCCTTCTTCTCCTGCATTCGTAATTGGTAAAACACTTTGTATTCCAACTATTTTTATTGCCTATACAGGTGAAGCATTGGATTATAAAATGCCTTTAATAAAAGCATTAGCAGCTGTTGAAGATGTTGCAAAAGATATCTGTCAATATTTTGATAAAAATGTAAATTCAGTAAAAGCAACCTTAGGTTGGGAGCAGGAATATTTTTTGGTGGATACCGCTCTTTTTAATGCGCGTCCAGATCTAATGATGGCAGGACGTGCTGTTTTTGGACATGCACCTGCAAAAGGTCAGCAATTAGATGATCATTATTTTGGATCAATTCCGGAGCGTGTAACTGCTTTCATGCGTGATTTCGAATATGAATCTCATTTACTTGGAATACCTGTTACAACACGTCATAATGAAGTAGCGCCTAACCAATTCGAATGTGCGCCTATGTTTGAAGAGGTGAATATCGCTAACGATCACAACCTTCTTTTAATGGACGTGATGGAAAAAACGGCGGCAAAACACCATTTTAAAGTCTTGTTGCACGAAAAACCATTTGCAGGAATTAATGGGTCAGGAAAACATAATAACTGGTCACTCGGAACAAATACTGGCGTTAATTTATTACAGCCTGGTAAAAATCCAAAATCGAACCTTCGTTTCTTAACGTTCTTTGTCAATACGATCATGGCTATTCATGATAATGCTGACTTGTTAAGAGCGTCTATCGCTTCGGCAGGAAATGATCACCGTTTGGGGGCGAATGAAGCGCCACCGGCAATTATATCTGTTTTCATTGGGTCGCAATTAACAAAAATGCTTGACGATTTAGAGAAAAGTATTTCTGCAGGAAAAATGACGCCAGAAGCAAAGACGGAATTAAAATTAAATATTGGTAAGATTCCTCAAATCTTATTAGATAATACGGATAGAAATAGAACATCTCCATTCGCCTTTACAGGGAATAAATTTGAATTTAGAGCGGTTGGTTCTTCGGCTAACTGCGCGCAAGCCATGATGGTATTAAATACAATCGTAGCGAAACAATTATTGAAATTTAAAACGAACGTTGATAAACAAATAGAGGCCGGAGAGAAAAGAGATGAAGCGATCTTAAAGGAACTACAAACGATTATCAAGGCGTCAAAGAAAATTCGTTTCGAAGGAAATGGTTATGGTGAAGCGTGGGCTATAGAAGCGGCTAAAAGAGGATTATCTAATCTCAAGGATACACCAAGAGCATTGGATGTGTATGCAAGAAAAGAAGTGGAAGAACTTTTTAATGAACTTGGTATTTTAAGTCCGGTTGAATTAGAAGCTCGTCACGAAATTGAATTGGAAAACTACATCTTGAAAATTCAGATCGAAGCACGTATTATGGGGGATATTGCTAAGAATCATATCGTGCCTGCAGCAATTGAATATCAAAACGTCTTGTTAAAGAATGCGCAAGGGTTGATTGATATTTTAGGAAAAGAAGAAGGTGAAGAAGCGGCTCGTACACAGATTAACTTCATTAAATCAATTTCTAAACACGTTAATGGGTTGAACGATAAAGTTAATTTGATGATCGCTGAGCGAAAGAAAGCAAATGTATTGGATGATGCCCGTGATAAAGCATATGCCTATTGTGATAATGTGAAATCAATGTTTGATGAGATCCGTTATCACGCGGATAAATTAGAAATAATGATTGATGATAACAGTTGGCCTTTACCAAAGTTAAGAGAACTTTTGTTTACAAAATAAATTGAATATTTTATGGGAAGCCTCACTAGAAATAGTGGGGCTTTTTTATGCTCAACTATTTGTTCATCCTCAATATTAAGGTAATACTGAAGGCGAATTTCTATTAAAATTTAACGACTTTATAACGTTCTAAAAGATCGCCATTTCTCAAGCACACATAATATACGCCAGGAGTCCATTTTTTTGCGGAAGAAAAATTCCTACTGTAGAAAATGGTAAGGGGGGGCTTAAAGTTTTTCCATCAAAACCTGATAGATTTTAACCATTTCTGCAAGATCAAATTTGTGTACTTTTTCATCAGGTGTGTGCACATGATCTTCAGGTGCACCAATAAAGCACCAGTCAAATGGTAAATCGCTTTTTTGAAGGGCAGTTCCGTCGCTTCCTCCTGCGCTTTCAACTTCTAATTGAAAGTGAATGGCAGCCGTTTTCGCAATTGCTAAAATGCGATTCAGATACGACCTTCTTGGAATACCTTGATCTCTCATGGAGATTGCAACTCCCTTGCCATGTTGAACACCATCTGTAACCCAAGTAATATCAGAAATTAAGGCTTGTTGAATTTTATAATGATCATATAAATAACGCCCAATAAAGCCAACTGAACCGCCTCCATGTTCTTCATATGTCGAAAACACAATTGCTCCATTTTTTAGTGTTTTAGCGACTTCGAGCGCTACCCATACCCCTAATCTATTATCCAAATAAGGGGATTGAATGAATTTATCATCTTCTCTGAAGTTCGGCTTATAAGTCAAATTTGTTCCGCGGTCAATCTCACGATCATAAAGGCATTTTAAGGCGGTAGCATCATCTTCGTGTTCGATCAACATCAGTTCGGTCTCAATCTCACCCTTGCTGTCTGAACCTACCAATTCAGTGCCTTCAATTATTCTAGGTCCACCAATGCGAATAAGTTCATTTTCATAACCAACAGTGTAGCCAATTGAATCTATATGGGCGAAAATTGCCGTTTTAGGTTTGCCAAACACAAGGATGAGTGAATCTTGAAATCCTTTACCATGAATGATTTGAGGTTGTACTTTCCAATGCTTCATTTCAGATAAGACATGGTTCAAGATGAACTCTTTAATTGGTCCTTCATCTCCACTCGCGCTTCTAATTTCAATTAATTCTTTGAGTAACTTCATACGTGTATTATTTTTGCTGAACCCGAATGGTGTGGTGGGGTTCAAAAAGTGTATCTAATTCTTTTGCTAAAGACCGTTTTAGTTTAAAAGCAATGCGTGGTTGATTGTTTTCAAAATATTGACCTTCAATTGTTGCGTTTAGTTTGTTTAGGATCATCATCACTGTGCCTGTT
>JALQVX010000393.1 GCA_023263555.1 Crocinitomix sp. | reverse complement strand
GGAATCTATGCCCTCATGAAAAAATCACGATTTGGCAAGGTTCATCAACCACCACTTTTGTTTACAGCGGTGGGAGAGGATATTTTTTACTTGCTCAACGAATCTTCATACCAAGATCATAGCAAAAGACGGAATATATTCAGTTCATTTATAACGTGGATTCAAAACAAGATTTTTATCAAAACGTCTTCGAAGTAGTTGCCCTTATTCCCGAAGGTAGAGTTACCTCTTACGGTGCAATTGCAAATTATTTGGGTGCTAGGCGCTCAAGTCGTTTGGTCGGTTGGGCAATGAATGCCTCCCACAATCGTCTACCTAAAATTCCTGCTCACCGTGTCGTTAATCGTCAAGGTTTACTTACGGGTAAAATGCATTTTTCTACGCCTACAGAAATGGAGGAACTTCTGACAAGGGAAGGGCATAAGATTGTGGATAACCAAATTTTGAATATTGAAGAAGTTTTTTGGGACCCTAATCTCGCTCTAAGTCTTGATTAAACAAAACGACGAAGCAACCAATTCCCTGCCGTTTATCCAATTTTTAGGATTAGTCCTGATAAAGATACCCGTTCCATGAGTGCGTCAATTTATACAATCCCGTCGCATATTGGACTCTCTCGCAATTGTCTATACGATTATTATGTGATTGACATCACGACGAATAAACAACCGCGTCAAAATAGCAAGCTCACAGATTTAATTCATCTACCCGTTTCTGAACTCATGTGGGATAAAAATGATCTGATCTTGCTTCGTGTTAATGGAGAAGACAAAAAGGTTCTTGGAACAAGTACGTCGAAATGGCCTAAAGGTAATTGCTCGGAATAATGTTGAAAAAAGGTTTCATAATAGCGTGTTTTGTGTGCTTTTGTAGTTGGAATGGCTTTGGCCCTGTTCAAAAAGATTCTATTTTATTAGAAAAACACATTGGGGAAATTATGGAGCAGGCCGATCAAGATTTGGATAAGTCATTTAGACAAATGTCGTCGCTGAAAAAAAAGGTAGAAATTGAAAGCTCTACCTTTATTAAAGCTATGGTCTATAATTGTTTAGGAGATCTATATTGTGATAAGGGCGTGATTGATTCTGCGCTATTTTATATCGAGAAAGCAATAGACTTGAGACTTTTAATGAAGTAAAAAGAGTATTTGGCAAGTTCTTTTGAGTCCTTTGTGGATTTACATTTTTTAATTGGTGAATTTAACACGGCTCTCATTTACTATAAAAAAAGCCAAGCGATTAAAGAAGAATTGAATGTGCCCTTGTACTTGAAATCCCTTTACAATGCATTGGGAAAAAACTTCTTGAGTTTATCGGAATATGACAGTTCGATCTATTATCATGAAAAAGCCTTCGATATTTTTTACACACAGTCCGACACACAAGGTATTGCTTCTACCATGAATAATTGGGGCAACGCTTTATACATGAATGATAATGAGCAACAGGCTATTGAAAAATATCACCTCTCTGTTCGCTACTACGAGACTTCTGGAAGAATTGCTGAATCAATAAAGCCAATTATCAATTTGGGTGAAGTTTTTTTATATCTGGGGGATTATGATTCGGCACTATTTTATAATCGAATAGCGTTACAACGCGCGCATGAAGTAGAGGACAATTATTACTATGAATACTACCTAGATCTAGCCCGTTGTTATAAGGAGATTGGAATGTTAGACTCAGCCAATCAAATGCTCAACCTATATATAGTTCATTCAGATTCAATTTTCTCCATTGAAAAAACAGAAGCAATTCTTGATGCAGATGCAAAATTTCAAACCAAAGAAAAAGAGCAAGCACTTATTTTGGAGCAAGAAAAATCTGAAAAATTAGCTGCTCAGGATGCCAATAAACGAAAAACTATTTTTGTTTTAATGGTCGTCCTTATTTTGGTGGTGTTGATGATTTTCTTTATCGTTCGAAACGTAAGACAGAAATTGAAAGTGTCAGCACTTGAATTAAATGTTCAAAATCAAAAAATAGACAATTTATTGAAGGATCAAGAAGCGAGGTCCTACGCTTCTTTATTGGAAGGGCAAAGTGCAGAGCGCGCGCGTATTGCGCAAGATCTTCACGATCATTTAGGAGGAACCTTGGCAGCGGTTAAAGTTCACTTTAGTCTAATGGATCAAAAAATAACAGATCTTCAGTCTGAAAATCGTGAACTTTTCAATAAGGTCAATGAAATGTTAGGTGATGCCGTGTTGGATGTGCGTAGAATTTCACATGGTCTCGCCTCAGGGAGATTGTCTAAGTTGGGATTGCGTGGCGCAATTTCTGATTTGATGGATGTTCTTTCACAGGCTAAGAAATTACAGGTAGATTTTTATATGGATGAAAATCTACCCCAATTTGACACTAAAAAAGAACAGGAAATATATGCGCTTATTCAAGAGATGATTAGTAATACATTAAAACATGCAAACGCTCAATCAGTAGAGCTACAGTTGAATCGACAAGATGATTTATGTGTGATTATGTATGAAGATGATGGCGCTGGATTTGATTTTAAACTCGCGCAAACTAAAGGGTTAGGATTAACCGGTCTCGCCAATCGGGTGGAGCGAGTAAATGGGAAATTGACGATTGATTCCCTTATTGGAAGAGGGACAATTATTATTATAGAATTACCACTATGATTAAAATAT
>JALQVX010000351.1 GCA_023263555.1 Crocinitomix sp. | reverse complement strand
TTTATATTCAACCGAGCGCAATCCTGAAAATAGAATAGCGCAGCAATATTTATCTGTTGAAGATCGAAATAACTTAAGTCTTAAATTGAATAAGACTGTTTAAGAAGAGTAACTATGCCAATTGGACCAATTTTAATTATTCTTGCTTTTTTTCTCTTTCTTATCGGTATTATTGTTTGGGCCATACGCTATGGACGCAGAAAAAATAAGGAAAAGAATCAACGTTATCGCGATTTTGCTTTACGCCTGAATTTAGTGTATAATGAAAAACCACATCTCTTTGTAAAGCTTCCTGTCTTGACAGGGACTTTTCGAAATCATTCAATCAAACTCTATGAAAAGGTAATAGGTTCAGGTAAAAACCAAACTTTTTATACGATTATTGAATTTCCTGGAAGTTCTCATAATTTTCAATTTAGAATTGGCAAAGAACATTTCTTTAGTAAAATTGGAAAAAAAATCGGTTTTAAAGACATAGAATTTGATCAATTCGAACTGGATAAAAAATTCTTGTTTAAATCAAAAGATGAAGCCCAATTTAGAGCTTTAATGAATTATGAAATCTTACAGGAACTAGAAGCGATAACCGAGCACTTAAAAGGTTCAATCGAACACGCGGATGGAGTATTATCCTATACGCAAGTGGGCGTATTAAGTAAACCTGAGCATTTTGAAGGCCTTGAAAAGGTATTGCACTTTATGGAACAATTGATGCGTAAATAAGAGGTATGCAAAGCAAGGTGATTTCGTATCTGTTTTGTTTCATATTTTTCATTGGAACTTCGTTTTCCAGTCGTCAAGAACTGGTGATAGAACTAGTGGAACAGGCGAAACAAATTTTACCCGAGAATTGGTTTTTAGTACAAACAGATTCTAGTTTTAGCGTCTATTTCTGCGAAACAGCGCTGGATTTACCCGTCACGCGTGAAGGCGTTTTTGTGCCAAATGAAGACATTTATGGCGAACAGTTTTGGGGAGCCCCATGGCCAGATTCAGTCTATGTCGTCGAATTTGATCCACAAAATAACTGGTCGAAAGGGGGTAAAAGCGAGGGGAAGAAAAATAATAAAAAACTGAACGCCATTCTTCTTATTGATGTTTTTGTAGGTGAGCAGTCTGATGACCAAACAGTCAATTCAATCGATAATTATCCCATTTTTATTAAAAAAACAGTCCCTGTTAAGGCGGCCATTCAATTTGACGAAAATAGGAAGCCCAAAGATCAATGTTATCGGGAAAACGGCTTAACGCTACGAGCAGAATATGAACGACTGTTTCTTAACCTTAATTTTATGCTCGGCATAAAACACCCTGATTAACTTTGTGTTTGATAACACAGCGATAACTTTCTCTTGTCATAAAAAACATACAGTTCAGCGTAATTTTGAAGTTGAATAATTTAAAATTTATGGCTTTGCGTGGAACAGTATTAAAGAATGCGACAAAATACGCCTCTAAGATAGCAGGAGCGTTACCTCCAGAAGGAATCAAACAACAGGAGAAACAACTTAAAAAACTACTCAATAAGGCAAAGTCTACCGAGTTTGGGAAAAAATATGGCTTTTCAAAAATTCTAAGAGCTGATAATATCATGGAAGCGTATTCTAAACATGTGCCGATCTATGATTATGATATCATGTTTAATCAATTTTGGCATAAAACACTAAGTGGGGTTCCCAATGTGTCTTGGCCTGGTAAGATTGAAAACTTCGCGCTAACATCTGGTACAACAGGTTCTGCAAGCAAACGAATTCCTGTTTCTAAGCAAATGATTCACACGATTAAGAAAGTGAGTTTAAAACAAATGTTAGGTTTATCTAAACTCAATCTACCGAGTGATTTTTACGAAAAGCAAATTTTGTTTCTTGGTGGAAGCACAACCTTAGATCAAATCAATGATCAATTTGAAGGCGATTTGAGCGGAATAGTCACAGGAAAAGTACCTAACTGGATTGCACCGTTTTCAAAACCAGAAAAAGAAATCCGAGCACTCAAAGATTGGGGTGAAAAAATAAATGAAATTGTTAAAAAAGCACCCGAATGGGATTTAGGAATCATCTGTGGCGTTCCGGCGTGGATGCAAATCTTAATAGAACGGATTAACGATCATTATGGCTTAGATTCAATTCACCAAATTTGGCCAAACCTGAGAATATATGTGCATGGTGGGGTTAATTTTGATCCATACATGACAAAGTTTAATGAACTGTTCCGATCGCAAGTGGTGTACTTAAATACCTACCTGTGCTCTGAAGGTTTTTTTGCTTTTCAACCAATCGACTCAGACGGTATGTATTTGTTGACCAAGTCAAATGTTTATTTCGAATTCATTCCTTTCGATACCGCTCACTTTAATCATGATGGTGAAATAATAAAAGACGAGAGTTTAACACTAGAACAGGTCAAATTGAATACAGATTATGCCCTAGTGGTAAGCACATGCGCTGGAGCATGGCGCTATTTGATAGGTGATACCATTCAATTCACAAATTTGGAAAGTCACCGCATCAAAATTACAGGACGCACCAAACATTTTCTAAATCTATGTGGTGAACATCTCTCTGTCGATAATATGACGGATGCTTTGACAAAAGTAGCCTACCGGAATAAAATTGAGGTGAGAGAATTTGCAGTTATTGGTGGTCAAAATCAAGATGGAAATTTTAAACATGCATGGTTTTTAGGGACAGATCATCCTGTGGAAGAGATTGAACACATTACGGCCGAATTGGATTATGAATTGTCTATGTTAAATGCCGATTATTTAATGGAACGCAATTTTGCCTTGGCTGAACTCGAACTAAAAATCGTTCCAACCAAAATGTTTTATGACTTCATGAAAATTAAGAATAAATATGGAGCGCAACATAAATTTCCAAGAGTATTGAAGGCAAAAATGGCAGAGGATTGGTTGAGTTTTTTGCTGCATATAGAAGATGATAAATTGATGTCAATGTCAAGGTATTCAAATAAATCACCGCTTAAATTGACAAAGTAGGACGTTTTGTATAAAAGAATATTCCATTTGTCGATTAGTTGAAACTATGTGTACAGTTTTACGTATATTTGTGTAAACTTTTAAAAGAATAAGAAAATGAAAAAAGTAATCATGATTGCCGCAATCGCTTTAGTAGCATTTGCATGTAATAAGAATCAAGCAGCAGTTAAAAAATTGGACGGAACTTGGAATATTACTTCTTTATCGCAAAGTGAAGATGGTGTGACACTAGAATTAATAGGAACATTTATCGAGTCAGGAACAATGACTTTCGACGGTTGCAAATTAAAGGATGACGAATTCTGTAATATGACAACCACAACGAAAACAGTTGCTGCTTTCGGAGGAATAACTACAACAGATGCAGCACTTTATAATGTTACAAATGACGGAACAATTCTTCAGTCAAAAGAAGACGCTTCTTCTACAACAGTTGATCAAATAGAAATTATTGAATTGACAAAATCTAATGGTGAGTTTAAACAAACTGATTCTGATGGTGCTGTGACTACAATTAAAGTAGAGAAACAATAGTAGTAGTCTTTATAAAAAAATAGTGAACCCGTCTTAGAACTTCTGAGACGGGTTTTTTTATGCCTTAACGTAAGGTTTGATTTGATTTGGAGATCAGTTGGGCTCGCTTTAGCTTCAGCTCTTTTATTCTTCTTAGTTTACCTGGTTTTCTTAAATTTCGCGCTGAGGTGGTGTAATATTCATGATGATTTTCGAGGTAATTGATTTGGGCATCAATGCGTTCTAATTCGGTCATTTTTTTGCCATGAAGGACCATTTCATCAAATAATTTTTTGGCTGTTACATGATAATCAATTCTCCCCAAATAATCAAGATCGGCATCCCGCATGATCGCCTCCATTTTATTTTGGGGCAATGCATTGTAGGAGGTGGAAAGAATGATGGCTGAAATGTCAGCAATGTCCTTTTTATTGTATCCGTAAATTGGTGCGTAACGTTCGAACAATTGCACGCCAATTTCTTCGTTGTTTTCGTATTTATACAAGAAGCCCGAATCGTGAAAAATCGCTGCTGTTCTGAGCAAAAAAACGTCATGCGCATCCAACATTTCCAATTCAGCATACTTAATAATTGCCTTTTCAACACTCAATGTATGCTCGGCAGAGTGATACAGTAAATTGTCCGATAATTCTGCCTTTAGCTTTGTGAGAATGAAATTCCGAATCCCTTCGAAATCTGCAGTTTTCATTCCTATCTCCTCCCTAAAGCCAATACTGAAGGTACGTCCTTCTCCATCTAAAGAGTAGTCGGACTTAATCGTGTTGAGGTAAAACATTTCGATTGTTCCACCGTTTTTAACGGCTATATGTCCGCGTGGTTCACATTCGAAATAGGGAGCTATTTTTTTATGAAAATCCTCTGAAATGGTAATTTTATTTGGAGCAGAATTTTGTTCGCATCTCGCAGCCATGTTAACCGTGTCTCCCCAAACATCAAAACTGAACTTATAGTCACCAACGACTCCAGCTACCAGGTCTCCAGCGTGTATGCCAATTCTCATTTCCCAATAATCGCGATTGAGCGCTTTATTCGTTTCAATTTCTGTCTCGACAAAATTGCGTAATTCAATCGCCGCCAATGCAGTTCGAATGGCAGGGTAAGGATCGTCTTCAGTAACGCCACCAACTGCCATATAAGCGTCACCAATTGTTTTGATTTTCTCTAATTTATATTTCTTTATAATTGAATCAAATTTGGTAAAATAAAAGTCCAGTTTCCGAACAATCGTTTGCGCATCTGTATCTTTTGTTTTTCTCGTAAATCCTACAAAATCAGTGAATAATACGGTACAGTCTGCTCGTTTTTTAGGGCTAGATTTACCGTAGGTTCTATATTCATGTAAAATCTGTTGTGGAAGAATACTTTCGAGTAGCTGGCTGACACGTTCATGTTTAAAATGAAGCTTTTTGTATACATTGGTTTTCGCACGCACTAAATTTTTAACGTAGGGCTTCATCAAATAATCCACAGCGGTGTGAACGTCATTGCTTCCAACATTTTCGTAAACGATTTCACGCTTGTTCGAAGTGATGATTAACGTGGTGTTTTTGGCAGTATTTTTTGCTTGAAGTTGCGCAATAAAATCCGACGGAACACAATCAGGAAAATCGAGGTTGCAAAAAATAATAACAAATTTATTTTCTAAAACATGCTGATAAGACTCTTCTATACTTGAAGCCACAAAAACATTATGCCCCGGACTTTTGAGGATTTCCAAGAGTAATAATTGCTCGTGCGACTCACTTTCAATGATAAGAATATTTATAATTCGATCAAACATAACACCTTAATAAAGATAAGGAATAATATTTGAATTTTGATCCCTATCCATAATCGGTCGATAAGGTACGATTTATTGTTTCAGTCCGATAACTATTCTCCGCACTATTTGGAATAATTTTTTAACGTTAAGAACGATAACTATCGGCTAATCAAATGGCTATGTTTTTATGCTATTCTCCACTGTGATGATAAGCCGAATTGGTATCAATAATCCTTATAAATACATCAAGATTAACAATGGGAAAAGCTAGGTGAACGTGTCTAAAATTCGTAAATTTGCACCTTTAAAAAAAATAAATAATTATGTCAATAGTAGGAACAAAATTTCCAAATATCGCGGTAAACGCAATGAATGAAATGGGAGATACATTTCAGTTAAATGTATTAGAAGAGGCTGTAAAAAATAAGAAGAAAGTGCTTTTATTTTGGTACCCAAAAGATTTTACTTTTGTTTGCCCAACTGAGTTACATGCATTCCAAGCCGCGCTTCCTGAATTTGAAAAGAGAAATACAATTGTAATTGGTGCTTCTGTTGATACGGCTGAGGTTCATTTTGCATGGTTAAATACACCAAAAGATCAAGGAGGAATCGAAGGTGTTACTTACCCACTTTTAGCAGATACAAATCGTAATTTATCTTATGCTTTAGATATCCTTGACGGAACAGAAGTATATGATGACGATTCTGACGAGTACATGATTGAAGGTGATAATGTAACCTACCGTGCAACATACATTATTGATGAAGAAGGTGTTGTTTTTCACGAAGGAATCAATCATATGCCAATCGGTCGTAATGTGAATGAATACTTAAGACTAATTGATGCGATCACGCATTTACAAGTAAATGGTGAAGTGTGTCCAGCAAACTGGGAAGAAGGAAAAGAAGCAATGAATGCTAATCGTGAAGGTGTTGCTGAGTATTTAGCTGCACATTAATAAACAGTATCATGGTAAACGAAATCACAGAAGATAATTTAGCTAGCTTCGTTGCGGATAACAAAACGGTTTTTGTGCAGTTTTCAGCAGGTTGGTGTGGCAATTGTCGCATCATGAAACCAAAGTTTAAAGTGATGTCAAATGATCATGAAGACGCACTCTTTTTGATTGTTGATGCAGAAAAATTTCCTGAATCACGCAAATTAGCGAATGTTGATAATTTACCAACCTTCGCTGCTTTCAAAAATGGACAATTAGCTGGACAGGTTCAAACCAATAAAGCTGATGTTCTTAAAACATTTATAGATGAGACTTCCGCTAATTAAAAAGATAGGTGAATTTATCGCAGAAAAGGACATGGATTATGTGCTTGAAACGATTGAAACACTTGAGATGCTTTCTGAAATTCAGTCCCTCAAAGATGAAGAATTAGATGTGATTGGTGAATTGATTTCCAATCTCTATGGAGCCGTTGAGGTACAAAAAGCAATTGATGCCGGAACACCTCAGAAGGATGCATTGAATGATTTTATGAAACGCGTTGTCGGAAGTATTGACAAAGGATAAAGCGAGTATTAAATTATTGAAAGGGCAATTCTGAACATATTGGAATTGCCCTTTTTTTATGGTGATATCTTTTTGAACGAAGGATAAGAGACCTTAAATATCCCAAATTTCTTCGCGTAAAACCCATCCCGAATGACCCTTGAAGTCGATTTCAATCCACTCTGAATTGGTGCGTAAAATTTGAACTTTTGCACCCTCTTTTAAGGAAAAGTTCGTCGTGGATGTTTCGGATGGCTCAGCCAAAATATTCGCTGAGCTAATGATAATTATTCCGTTTGATTGGTTGGTCAAATGAGCAGTATTGAGATAGGATAAAATAAAACCACCAATAAGCAGAAAGAAGGTGAGTAAACTCAAACTCAAGGAGATGTTTTTTATCTTTTGCTTTTTTGTGGTGAAGAAAAAATAGCAGACCACCGCAAAAGCAAAGGCCATAATAAGTGTGAAATACGCCCAAAAATTGACTGAGATTCCATAAAGATTTGCTTTGAACCAAGTTGAAATTCCACCGGATTCAACATTTAGCTCAGCTTTTGTTTGTTGGTTCACAAAATCAAGATTATAACGGGTGTTTTCATGCGAGGGATCGATTTCTAGAGCTCTTTCATAGGCCCAAACTGCTTCACCCCATTCGTTTAAACGGTAATAGGTATTCCCTAAATTATAATAGAGGTCTGCCGATCGCATTTCATCTGCGACTAATTGGTTGTAACCTGTAAGCGCATTTTTATAATCACCAGCTGCATAGGCTTCATTTGCTCGGATGAACGTGCTATCTTGACCAACACCAATGGCAACACTAAAGAAAAGCACGAAAAAGACGCTAAGTTTCATGTTAAATTGTTTTGTCTAAGGTGAGGATTAATTCTTCGGTTTGATTCACCGTTTGTACCAAGTTTTCGTGTCCAATGGGTGCATATTGTCCCATTTCGATTGTATTCCAAATTGAGGTGAATCGCTGACGAAGACCTTCCTCTACATTTAATTGTGTTAAGCGTTGCTCGATTGCTCGTTGTGAAAGTTCGGACAAGCCCACATTAAATTTGTTGCGGAAAAATGTATTGAGTATCGTCTGCAATCCTTTTAAGGCTTTTGCGTTTTCACCTGCATCCGCATAATTTCGAACATTTTTAAAGGCCGATTGCGCTTGTTTTATTGCATTTTTTTGCTGATTTTTCAAACGATCATCTTCCGAAATATTTTCTTTTCTGCGTTTAATAAAAATAAAGAAAAAGCTCATAAGTAAAGGGCTGACAAGTAATGTTCCGAATTTCCATGAACCAAAAAGTAAATCTTCGTCCTTAAAAAATGACGGGTCAGATTCTTCGATATAACGAATGTCATTTACCTCTCCCACTAACTCTGCTTTAACAGGATCGATCACGATTCCATTTTTATTTTCAACCTTAAGTTTAAAACTATTTGTCGAAATTCGCTCCATTTTCTTTTTGTTTAAATTAAAATATGAAAAGGAGTAGGCGGGAATTTCATAATTCCCTGGTCGGTTGGGAATGATCACATAATTATACGTGACTTCCCCTGTCATTCCATTTCGACTAATTTTTGTCTTTTGTTCAATTTTTGGATCGTAAAGGGTGAATTCATCCGGAATTTTTAGGTTGAGGTCTCCAAGGGCATCAAAGTTTCCCGTTCCAGAAATGGTTATATTGATATCAATGGCATCTGTGATATCGGCAACGTCTTTACTGATTTTGCTAGACACCTTAAAATCACCAACGAGCCCATTAAAATCACTTGTTGTTCCTATGGGTAATTCTTTCACTTCTATTTCAAGCGAATTGGAATAGGTTTCTTTTGAAAATCGATTGAAGATGTTTCCATTTTGAAAACCCAAAACAGCATAATAAGGTTCGAGACGCACAGTTCCACCGCGCTGTGCATAACATAATTCTTCTCGTAATTCAATGGTGTAATAGAGGACGCCATTGATCTGTTCTCTGCCCGTTTGAAAGGTTTGACGATCTGGATTGAGGTCTTCCCGATAAATACCAACGGCATTGCCTAGGTCCAAACCTTCGAATGATTCGGGACGGTTACGCGCATAATATTTTAATGTCACCACAAAAGGCTCACCTTCATAAACGGCTGATTTATTAGATGAAAGTTCCATGAAATAATTCCGATCAACAGGTGCAACTATGCCTTCTTTGACTTCTATTTCAATAGGTTGTGAACTGATTTTTTCACCATCACAATTCATGGTAACTCCAGGTATAGTATAAGTTCCAATTTTAGGTCCACGTAGTTGATAAGTCCACTTAATTTCAATACTTTGCTTGCGCACACCATTTACGATAGATGTAGATGAGGATTGCTGTGAAAATGGACCCGCTACAACCGTTAATTCTCCAAAATCAGGAGAGCTTACTGGGCAGTCTTTCGAATTGACACTGATTTCAAAATTGAAAATCTCGCCTAATCCAACCTCAGATGAACTCACATAGGATTGAATTGTGTTTTGCCCGGACAAGAATCCAGCAAATGAAAACAATGCGATTAATACGAGTAGTTTTTTCATAATTGGTTACCAATCAATTTTACCTGACGTCCCAGTTCCGATTACCTTTTCTTGGTCCAACTCTTCTTGGACTTCTTTCTCTTTCCGGCTCGCTGCTTCTAAAATACGTTTTGCTTGCTCTTTTGTTATCGGTTGACGTTGATTCGGTTTATTTCCTTCTCTTTCGTTTTGATCCTTATTTTGATCCCCTTCTTTTTCTTGATCATTTTGATCTTTTTGTTGATCGTCCCCTTTGTTTTGATCTTGATTTTGATCTCCATCTTGGTCTTTTTGATCCTTGTTTTCTTGATCATCTTTTTGATCTTGATCTTTTTCGTCCTGATCTTGATCCTGTGGTTCATTTTTTTCTTGCTCTTTCTTGAGTAATTGAGCGTAGGCTAAATTGTACCGGGTATCTTCTGCATAAGGCGCAAGGCGCAAGGCATTTTTATACGCTTCAATGGCTTCGTCCAATTTTTGACTCATGAAATATGAATTCCCTAAATTGTGATAGGTATAAGCCTTGTCTGCGGGGGTGGGAGCCAAGTCAATTATTTTCTCAAATTGCTCAATGGCTTTATCAAATTCTTCTAGTCGTACGTGGGTATTGCCCAAATTGAAATTTACTTTGTAGTTTAAGGGCGAATCTTCTATGGCCTTCTCGTAATAATACGAAGCGTCTTCGTAGGCCGAATTTTGATAGAATGTATTGCCCTTATACCAGTTCTTTTTGAGGGTATTTTGAGTCCATGCTCCTATTGAAGCAAACATGAATACGAGGATGTATGCTATACGAATCATATTTTTTGTAAGGTATGAATGATGCCTGATCGACGTTCTGTAAAAAAACTTTCAATGACTAAAAACAATAAACCGATCGCTAAAAACCATTGAAAGTGATCCTTGTAATCCAAGTATAGTTTCGAATCCATTTCAGTTTTATCAATGTTTTTTAGTTGGTCTAATAATGCGGCAAGATTAACATAGGTTCCTTTAGCAGCCGAATAATTCCCACCACCTGCAGCGGCAACTTCACGTAACATTTCCTCATTCAGTCGTGTAGAAACGGTATTGCCTTCTGCGTCTTTTTTTAAACCGATAAAATTACCGTTCTTATATTCAGGAATAGGTGTGCCATTTGGTGTTCCCATTCCCACCGTATTGACTACAATATTCTGTTCTTTTGCAGCCGCTGCTTGAATGAGAGCATTCCCTTCAAAATCTTCACCATCTGAGAGGATAATAATGGATTTGTTGACACCATTCTCTAGATCGAACGAAGCCATGCAACGCTCGATAGCCAATCCGATTGATGTTCCTTGGTTGGTCATCATTTCAGGCTGTACACTACTGAGAAGAATGTTTATGGCACCATAATCAACTGTTAAAGGCATATAATTATACGCATCACCTGCAAAGAGAACGACGCCAACTTTGTCTCCATGCAGATTATTCGTTAACTGTTCAATTGCCATTTTAGCAACCATTAAGCGATCACGTTTTGGATCTAAATCCAGTGCGCGCATTGAATTAGAAATATCTAGGGCTAACATGATTTCAATACCTTCAGAAACAGCCTTGGTACTCCCTTTTCCATATTGAGGATTTGCCAAAGCAATGATTAAAAAGGCAATTGCATTTCGGAAAAAGAAGAATTTCCAAAAGGATTTCATGGAAGAAACGGGTTGCGTTAAATAGGTCAATAAACGTTGATCAGCCAACCGTTTTAAAACTTTGTTTTTCCAAAGGATTAAGAAAAGATAGCCAACTAAGAGAGCGGGAATAAGCAGTAATAGCCATAAGAATCCACTGTGCTCAAACCGAAATGCGTCAACCTGTTCTATTAAATAAAAATAGAGTCCAAAATAGACAATCCAAAACACAAGCTCTGAAAGCAATACCCAGAACAGGATCGTTTTTAGTTTGTAGATATGTAGATTTTCCTCCATTTATGGGATACTCTTTAAGAAAGTGTTTGAAATTATTTTTGAGGCTAGAATGCAGATAAGGGCCCAAATCAACAAGGCATAAAATTGTTCCGGTGGATCAATCTTAAATTCTAAAACGCTCACCTTCGATTTCTCCATTTTGTCAATTTCATCATAGACAGCTTCCAATTCGGCCTGATCTTTTGCTCTAAAATATTTTGTTCCCGTAATCGCTGCGATTTCCGTCAATAATTCTTCGTCGATTTCAACGGGCAAATTACGCATCACCGGTCCAAACATGGATTGTACTGGAAATGGTGCGGTGCCATCTTGACCAATGCCAATCGTGTATACGCGAATTCCATATTCTTTTGCAATTTGCGCAGCTGTTATTGGATCTAAATCACCTGAATTGTTGACTCCGTCTGTTAAAAGAATGATGACCTTACTTTTCGATTCACTATCTTTCAATCGATTAATCGCAACGCCTAAACCGACCCCAATCGCTGTGCCTGAAGCTACTTGTCCGGTTTCAACTTCTTCTAACGCGTGTTTTAATAGGATATGATCTGTTGTAAGTGGCATTTTGGTATACGCTTCTCCTTCGTATAAAACAAGTCCAATTCTGTCGTTCGGACGCTCTTCAATAAAATCAATGGCCACTTCTTTTGCTGCTTCGAGACGATTGGGTTTAAAGTCCTCCGCTAACATACTGCCAGAAACGTCCATGGTCAACACAACATCTATTCCTTCAATGTTTTTTTTCTTGTACTCTTCGATTTCATCCTCGTTTCGCGGTCGTGCTAAGGCCAGAATTAAGAAGGAAATACCAATTAGAAAAAGGAAGAAGTTGAGGTGCTTAAATAAAGTGATAAAACTAAATTTCTCCTTTGAAAAAGCACTTAACGAAGAGAGGTTGATGCGCTGAAAACCCAAGGCAGAATGTTCTTTTCTCAGATACCATAAAACCAAAACAGGTATGAGGAGAAATAACCAAAATACGTATTTATAGACGTAACTGTAGTCAAAGATCGGTATGTCAACTAAATTAATGTCCATTTGATCGCGCTTCCTCTTTTTTGGTTCGTTTTACAAAATCAATTGAATTATTGAGATACGTAAAGGCATCCTCATCACTTGGTAAAAACTTTGCAAATTTTACCATATCGGCTTCTCGTAAAATCTTTCGGAGATAAAGCTTGTCATCCTCACTGATCGAAGCATTTTTCAAATCATTTATGATCTCACGCGTTGTTTGCTCCATGGCGTATATCTCAAATCGATTTTCTAAATAGGTTCTTATTGTATCTGTTAATACAGAATAATAGGTCTTTTTTTCAGGAGATTTCCATTCTTCTTGTTGAAGTAATTGTTCGAGTTTTTCTAAGGCAAGTATATGGGCAGGAATAATGATTTCTGGTTCTTCAACCACTTCTATCGGTTTTCTTTTTTGATAGAATCTCCATCCAAAGAAACCCAGAATGAGTATGAGAATAATGGCCAACCACATCCAGTTTTCATGCAACCAATCTTTACTTCGCTCTGAGAAAGGATAGTTAACCTCATAAATCGGTTTGAGATCGTATAATTTTTTAGAAGCTGTATCTACTTCAACCGTTGAGATGCTGAGCAATGTCGAATTTGTAAAATAGGACGAGTCCCCCAATCTTATTTCTTGTTTGGGAATTGAGTATTCACCTTCCTCAAAAACGGTTATAGTCAGTTTTTGGCTTCTTAAATAGCGCCCATCAGCCGAGTCAATTAGGCGATCTTCATCCAGGGTTCGTTTTACAATTTCAACACCTGGACTTATTTCTTCGTTAAAATTAGGCCAAATTACCAAGGCATTTCCATTTGGATTTTCATATTCAAATTGGATGGAAACCGTTGCTTGTTCGCCAATACGGAAGGTGTTTTTATCCAACGATAAAGTTGCTTTTTGCCCAAAAATTAGAGAGGACAGAAACAAAAATAATATGAAGACTAGCTGCTTCATCCTCGTTTTTTAAATAAATTCATTAAGGGTTTGATATACTCCTCGTCTGTTAATATTTCGGCGAAATCAGTTTTTGATTTCAAGAAGATTTGACGTACGCGTTCTTCTTGTTCTTCTTGTTTTAAGCGATAGTTTTTTCGAACTTTTTTAGAAGATGTATTGATCCATTTCATCTCACCAGTTTCCAAATCCTGGAATTGTGCAAGTCCAATATTCGGCAATTCTGCATCAGCTTTATCATGCACTTTTAAGGCGACAACGTCATGTTTTCGAGATGCTATTTTGAGTGCATCTGCAAATCCTTCATCCATAAAGTCACTCAACACAAAAGCGATACTTTTCTTTTTAATCATTTGTGTAAAGTACTTCAAACTTAAGGCGATATCCGTGGCTTTACCGGTTGGTTCAAAATTGATAAGTTCCCGTATAATTCTGAGAATATGTGACTTCCCTTTCTTGGGTGGAATGAATTTTTCGATCTTGTCAGAAAATAGAATTAATCCAATTTGATCATTGTTAGAAACGGCTGAAAAAGCAAGTACAGCGCACAATTCCGTGATGGTCTCCCGCTTTAATTGATTGCGTGTTCCAAACATTCCTGACGCCGAAATATCGACCAACAACATAACTGTTAATTGACGCTCTTCCTCAAAAACTTTAACAAATGGTTCGTTAAAACGCGCAGTGACGTTCCAATCGATCGTCCTAATTTCATCTCCAACAGCATATTCTCGCACCTCACTAAAAGCCATACCTCTTCCTTTGAACGCCGAATGGTATTCACCTGAAAATATCTGATTCGACAAATGTTTTGTCTTAATCTCGATTTTCCGAACTTTCTTTATGAGTTCTTTTGTTTCCAATCGTTTAGTAGGCTAGTGGTTTGTATTGAGTAATTGTTTTTTAGAATAAAGTATTCAGTTATTCTTCAATTGTCTAATGTCTCATGTCTAATATCTAATATCTAATGTCTTCTATCTAATGTCTTCTGTCTAATATCTTTTATCTGTTTAAGGTACCTCTACAAAATCCATAATTTTTTTCACGATATCAGATTGCGTAATATCTTCTGCTTCTGCCTCATAGGTTAAACCAATTCTGTGTCTCAATACATCTGGACAAACGGCTCGTACATCTTCAGGAATAACAAATCCACGTTTATTCAAAAAGGCATAGGCTTTCGCCGCGAGCGCCATATTGATGGAGGCTCTAGGAGATGCCCCAAAACCAATAAGATGTTTTAAGTCACTCAGGCCATAAGCCTCAGGGGTACGTGTAGCGTAAACTAAATCAACGATATATTTTTCAATTTTTTCGTCGAGATAAATTTCTTTAACCAGTTCTTTTGCTTTCAAAATTTGCTCAATCGATACCACTGGTTGCGCCGTTGGAAATCCTGCCGAAGAGATGCTTTTTCGCACGATTTCCTGCTCTTCAGCTTTGCTCGGATAGTCCAAATAAACTTTTAGCATAAAACGATCCACTTGCGCTTCAGGTAAAGGATATGTTCCCTCTTGTTCAACAGGATTTTGAGTAGCGAGTACCAAGAAGGGTTTAGGCAATTCATAGGTTGTTTGACCTAAAGTGACTTGACGCTCCTGCATAGCCTCGAGCAATGCACTTTGAACCTTAGCCGGTGCGCGGTTAATCTCATCCGCTAGAATGAAGTTGGCGAATACAGGTCCTTGCTTTACGGTAAATTCCTCTTTCTTTTGGTTGTAAATCATTGTTCCTATGATATCCGCAGGCAATAAATCCGGTGTAAATTGAACCCGATTAAAATAACCACCTATTGTATCAGAAAGTGTTTTAATGGCTAAGGTTTTGGCTAAACCAGGAACACCTTCTAGCAGCACATGTCCATTTGCCAACAAACCAATCATTAAACGATCAATCATGTATTGTTGACCAATAATAACCTTACTTATTTCAGCATTCATCAAATCAAGAAATTGACTTTCTTGCTGAATTTTAGCATTTATTTCAGCTATCGTTTGTGTTGAATTATTTGTCTCTAATTCCTCCATAATCTTAGTTTTCCTTTCTTCAATGTAAAGTTAACTAGAGCGTACGGTGGATTCTAAATAGTAGCTGTTAAAATTTGTTAAGGATTAGCAATGATACCGTTTGTGCTGTAACAAAAAGAATGCAATACGATCGCGCAAAAGCTTGGGAAATTAGCAATCGGCTAAAGCAACGTCAATTGCCAATCCGCCTTGTGAAGTTTCCTTATAGTTTTTATGCATGTCCTTTGCTGTTTCCCACATGGTATTTACAACTTTGTCCAAGGGAACTTTGACATTTTCAGGATCGGTATCTAAGGCTAATTCAGCAGCGTTAATCGCCTTAATGGCGCCCATGGCATTTCTTTCTATGCAAGGAATCTGAACTAAACCTCCAATGGGATCACAAGTCAAACCCAAATGATGTTCCATGGCTATTTCAGCAGCAATCATCACTTGCTCAGGATTACCACCCATAAGTTCTGTCAGCGCCGCTGCAGCCATGGCTGAAGAGACACCGATTTCTGCTTGACATCCACCCATTGCTGCTGAGATAGTTGCACCTTTTTTAAAGATACTGCCAATTTCTCCTGCAACAAGTAAGAATTTTTTGATGTGTTCAAAATCTGCTTCATGATTTTCAATCACCAGATAGTACATCAGTACAGCAGGAATAACCCCAGCACTTCCATTTGTTGGGGCAGTTACCACTCTGCCGAATGATGCGTTTACTTCGTTTGTTGCAAGGGCAAAACAACTCACCCACTTTAATATTTGTCTGAATTTAACTTCTGTTCCGCGTATAGCCGCAATCCATTCTTGCTTGGTCGAATAGGTCGATTCGCCAATCAAGTTTTTGTGTGAATCATAAGCGCGTCGTCTTACATTTAATCCTCCGGGAAGTTTCCCTTCTGTATGACAACCAATATACATACATTCGAGCATGGTTTCCCATATCCGTTTTAGTTCAAAATCAATTTCTTCAGCTGAACGCAATACTTTTTCATTTTCAAAAACGATATCCGAAATAGCAAGTCCAGTCGTTTTGCAGTAGCCGGATAAATTTGTTGCTTTTGCAATGGGGTAGGGATAGGTTTTATCATTAACGATTTCTGCTGCTTGCTGATCATTTTTCTCTTGAACGATAAATCCACCGCCAATTGAATAATAGATTTCTTCTATGACATTCCCGTCACTCAAGATCGCTGTAAATTTCAATCCATTGGAATGAAAGGGAAGGAATTCACTGTTAAAACGAATCGCTTGAGACTGGTCGAATTCGACTAATTTTAAACCGCCTAGATAAATGTTTTTATCCTGACTAACGCGTGCCGTTATTGCGGCGATATCCTCTACAGGCATCCGTTCGGGGTCGCATCCGCTTAGACCTAAGATAAGCGCCATGTCCGTTGCATGTCCCTTTCCTGTTAAAGATAAAGAACCATAAAGGTCAATTTCAATTCGTTCAACGAGGTCAAAATCGTTTGCGTCAAGCAATGAATTGATCCATGCTTCAGCAGCCCGCCAAGGACCTAAAGTATGCGAGCTAGAAGGACCCACTCCAATTTTTAACATGTCGAAAACACTGATGTACTCCATACGATTTAAACCTTAAATTTCGTGCGAATTTACAGTTATTTTGGTTTACAATTCACTTCAGTGTAAGATTCTCTCTGTCTTCGTCATATTTGTTAAAAAATGAGCATTAAATAGCCACATTTGAATAGATTTTAGCTACCATTTACTAAATAATGAAGAAGATAACAATGAAAAATTTTAATTTTACAAAAATTGAAAGAAGTTGTGTAGTGAATTTGTTCGCTGATCACAAAAAAAAGAAAAGATAAACATGAGGTACGCACTAATTTTATTGAGCTCTATACTGCTTTTTGCCTGTGGTGGTGCAGAAAATAATGGGGACATTACCGATATGAACGACGCGACGGACAGTATTCCGGCAATCGATTCCTTAGCGTATTTTAATCAACAAATTAAGGAAAGTCCGCGCAATTCAAATTTGTATTATAAAAGGGCGGTTTATACGCTTGGTATGGGAAATCTTCCGAGTGCTAAGGCAGATCTTGAACAATCCTTGCGGCTAGATAGTCTGAATCTAGAGGCGCGCTTGTTGTACGGAAATATTCAATTATCCTTAACCCATGTAGATACGTCTCAATTTCACTATGATTTTATCTTGAGACACGATTCAGTGAATACCGGAGCAATGCTCGGAATGAGCAAGATTTATGCATTGTTGAATGATAAAGAAATGGCGGATGGATTCATTAGTGCCTTGTTGAGGGTGGACCCTTATATGGCTGAAGCTTATTTTATGAGAGGAATCATTTATAGATCTGATTTCTACGAAACGAAACGACAGGATAGTTGGGATAGAGCCATTTCTTCGTTTCAAACAGCCGTTGAACAAGATCCTGATTATTATTCAGCTTATGTTGAAATGGGCGTAATGCAAGATGAAATAGGATCTGAATTGGCTCTCGAATACTATAATTCGGCCTTAGCGATTTATCCCGAGAGTACCGAAGCGTTGTATAATGTCGGAATGTATCATCAAAAACGAGGTGAGCTAAATGAGGCAATTGATGCGTATAAAATGGTGATCGAAATTGATTCAACTTGGGCGGATCCTTATTACAATCAAGGTTATATTCATCTTGTTGTAAAGGATGGAGATATAGATAGCGCTATTTTTTACCTGACAAAAGCGACTGATTTTGATCCTGATTATTATCAAGCTTACAATAATTTAGGTTTAGCCTATGAAACAAAAGGAGATATTGAAAACGCAAAAAAATTCTATACAAAAGCAATTGAGGCAAATCCTGAGTTTCAATTGGCGAAAGACAATCTAAATAGCTTGATGAGATAGGCATGTCCCGCGCAGATGTAATTCGGAACCCGTTTCTTCAACAATACTTGCTTGAACTGCTTTTGCCAGTGGTGGGTTATTATTTATTGGATTGGAGTATCGTCATTATTAGCTTGTATTATTTAATTGATTTTTTGGCAACACTCGTCATGTTTGTGAGACGGTTTTTTGCGGTGAATAAAAATGCTAAACAGTCTGTTTTGTCTATTACGATTATTGCCGTTATAGGTCTTTTAGCGCTTATATATTTTGGGGTTGTTTCGATTTCATTCTACTTTTTAATGTCTATTGGTAAGCAAGAATTTAACGGATTGATGCATGAAGTGAGTGAGGCTTTTTTCGGGGAACTTTGGATATTGATTCCGCTCGTTTTTGTCGCTTCGGTTTTTAAGGACCGCCTAACTTTTTTTGTTCCTAGAAGATTTTTATTGTATAATCCAAATCGCTTTTTGTGGGGAGAATTGATTTTAAATTCCGCCTTCTTCTTTCTTTTGGTTGTATTTATATATGGTACACTCCGTTATTCCGTTTCAACTGGTTTACTCATTCCATTATTCTTAATTGGGAAGATTGGGTTCGATTTAACGTTGCGCATAAAAATACGGTCTTGGAGCTTAAATCATTGAAATTTTTTAGGCTCATTTTTTTATTTCCAATCTTCATTCTTGGGTTAATAATGTTCATTAAACGATAAAATCATGCAGTTCAGCGATTAAATCAATGTGTTTCTCTAAGATTCCTTAGTTTTGGCATAGCAGTCAGTAAAGCTGATTGAAGTTATAAGTAATTCAAGTTATTGTGTCCTTTGTGGGAGCGGGACACAATTTAAGAACCCGTTTATGTCAAAACATAAACGGGTTCACTTTTTTAGAAATAAAATGTTTTCACAGGATAAATATTCCTCAGTAGCCTTGTGCTTAAACGTTTATTTGGGGCTTGCGGTTTGGATGGCAAATACCAAGGAAGAACCGATCAAAACCGTCAACTGTACCTCACGATCATCTTCTTTCCGGAAAACGACTTCTTTTGTAAAATATAAGGAAAGAAATTCTGTACCTTTTTCTTCAAAATAATGATATTCCAACCCCGTTATGACTGAATCGGCTGCACCATCTGTTGAGCCAGCAACATATCTTTTTCCGCCTAAATAGATATGAAACAGATTGGCTGAAGCATAGGTCATATAGGTAATCTGGGTTTTGCCGCTTGTCGTAAAACCAATAAAATTTTTGGTACTTACATCATACATTTCCTCAGGGTCATGTTCAATGAGTAGTTTGGCCATGCCTTTTTGAAAATCGAGAATTACGGTATCACCTTTAGCTGATATCAATGACAAGACGCCATTGATCGTTCCTTCAAAAAGGCCTTGTTTGAAGTTTTTGAAATAAGAGTTATGCGGTTTACCTAAACTCATCTCTTGAGAAAAGCACCACGAAGTAAGCCCTAAGATAAAGATGAATGTCAATGTAGCTTTCAACCTTGTCATGAGGGGACTGAATTGTGAGTGATAAAACTAGTAAGCCCTTTCGTTATTGCCTTCAATGTAGTTAATAAATGCGCGGTTAACAACTTTACGACCTCCAGGTGTAGGATAGTCACCTGTAAAATACCAATCACCTGTATGGTTTGGACAAGCTTTATGTAAGTTTTCAATCGTCTGAAATATTATTTTCACTTCCGCTTTAATATCTGGCGGTGTCAGTAATAGAGCAATACGATCGGATATTTCTTGCGCGGTAAAAGGTTTATAGATGTTCTTAACATGATTTTGAACCAATTCCTTTTTTAAGCCTTCTTGACTTTTGCACAGTTCGTATGTTTCCTGAATGATGTGCTCTTGCCCCGTTGATTTTAGCAAATCTATTGCGGCAACAAAAGCAATAAAATCACCCATTTTTGCCATGTCAATTCCATAACAATCCGGGTATCTAATTTGTGGTGCACTTGATACTACCACAATTCGTTTAGGATTCAGACGATCCAAAATGCGTAGGATACTCTTTTTAAGGGTTGTGCCACGCACAATAGAGTCATCAATGACTACTAAATTGTCTTTATTCTCGTGGACAGTTCCGTAAGTAATATCATAGACGTGCGCAACAAGGTCATCTCTACCGTCATCCTGAGAGATGAATGTTCGCAGTTTTGTATCTTTAATGGCGATCTTTTCAACACGCGTTCGCTTTGCTAAAATGGTCTTTAATTCCTCATCAGTCAGCGCGTCGCCTTTTGCTCGAATGAGGTCAAATTTGATTTTATTTTGAAATTTCTCTAAACCTTTGACAAGCCCGAAAAATGAAGTTTCGGCTGTATTTGGTATATACGAAAATACAGCGTTATCGATTTCACCATCAATCGCCTCAACCGTTTGCTTGACAATTAATTTACCCAATTCCTTTCGCTCATGGTAGATGTCTTTATCACCCGGTCGAGAAAAATAGATGCGTTCAAACGAACATTGCTTTAATTCTTGTGGCTCATTTATTAGTTGTTCAGAAATATGACCATCCTTCTTTATGATCAAAGCATGTCCTGGGTTTAATTCATGAATAGAATCGATAGGAACATTAAAAGCGGTTTGAATGACAGGGCGCTCAGAGGTGACAACGCAAACTTCATCATCTTCATACCAAAATGCCGGTCGAATTCCGTTTGGATCACGCAAAACAAAAGCATCACCATGCCCCATCAATCCACACATGGCATAACCTCCATCCCACATCTCCGAAGAGCGTTGCAGTATTTTGGCGATATCCATTTTTTGACCAATTAATTTATAAACATCTCTGTTCGAAAAACCGTCTGGCTTATAAGATTCATAAAGTGAATGATTCTCTTCATCTAAAAAGTGACCAATTTTCTCCAATACCGTAACGGTATCAGCTTGTGCTTTAGGATGCTGACCGAGTTTTAAGAGTCGGTTAAATAATTCGTCATTATTCGTCAGGTTGAAATTACCTGCTACAATTAAACTTCTAGTTTGCCAATTGTTTTGACGTAAAAACGGATGACAGTTTTCGATCGAGTTGCGACCAAAAGTTCCGTACCTTAAATGACCTAAAAATAACTCTCCAGTAAAACCTGCGTTGTGCTTGAGGTAATCAACATCTTTAAGTAAGGCAGGATTTTCATCCTCAATTTCTTTAAAGCGTGTATTTACTTTTTTAAAGATATCTTGAATAGGACGTTGGTCAATTGACCTTATGCGACTAATATATCGTTCACCTGGCTCCACATCAAATTTGATATTTGCTAAACCGGCCCCATCTTGACCTCTATTGTGCTGTTTCTCCATGAGGAGGTACATTTTATTGAGGCCGTAAAAAGCTGTTCCGTACTTTTGAAGGTAAAAATCAAGTGGTTTTTTTAGTCTTAGAAGAGCTATACCACATTCGTGTTTGATCGCGTCACTCATGAATCAAATTCCTGATTAATTGAAAGTGCAAAAATAGAAAACATAGTTGTATTAATGGGCCTAGAAAATTATAAAATAATATTTTTTAACGGTTTCTTTGTTAATAAAATTAAACGTTGTACATTTGCAGCCCAATTTTGGGAGAATAGTATATTAACTAAAAACAAGATTATTGTGGATACATTAAGCTACAGAACGATTTCAGGCAACAAGGAGACCGCTAATAAAAAGTGGTTATTGGTAGATGCCGAAGGTCAGACGCTAGGGCGTTTAGCCAGTAAAGTAGCGTTCCTTATCAGAGGGAAACATAAAACGAATTTCACACCTCATGCTGACTGCGGAGACAACGTAATTGTTGTGAACGCGGAAAAAATCGTGTTGACTGGGAATAAAATGGAGGCGAAAGAATATATTCGTCACACAGGTTATCCGGGTGGACAACGCGTTTTAACAGCAAGACAAATTTTGGAGAAACATCCAGAGCGTCTTATTGAGAAAGCGGTGAAGGGAATGTTGCCTAAGAATAAGCTAGGGAATGCTTTATACAGAAACTTAAAGGTTTGCGTTGGTGCAGAGCATAATCATGATGCTCAAAAGCCGGAGGCAATTAATTTGGATTCAATTAACTAAGAATATGAGTGTAATTAACACATTGGGTAGAAGAAAAACTGCTGTTGCCAGAGTATACCTTTCAGAAGGTACAGGTAAAGTTACAGTGAACAAAAGAGAAATTGGTGATTACTTTAAGACGCCAGTTCTTTTAGACAAAATTAAACAACCATTCGATTTAACAAATACTACAGGAATGTATGACGTTGTTGCGAATATTGATGGTGGTGGAGTAAATGGACAAGCAGAAGCGCTTCGTTTAGGTATTTCTCGTGCATTGGTTGAATTGTCTGCTGATAACAAGCCTTTATTGAAAGCTGAAGGTTTGATGACAAGAGATTCTAGAATGGTAGAAAGAAAGAAACCAGGACAGAAAAAAGCAAGAAAGAAATTCCAATTCTCGAAACGTTAATTCGAAGAATCGGGTTTTTATACTCTTTTATCCAAAGCGCGTCGCATGACGATACCCATACGGCTTCAGTTTCTGGAGCGGTGGTTTAGTATCTAAATCATTAAGATTACGGATGTACTACTTAATGATTGCTTTGTAATGAAGTGTCCAGAGCTTTTTCTGGAGTAAAAAAGTAAAAAGAAAGTAAACAAAATTTTAAAAAAAAAGAAAATGGCTAGAGCAACATTTGATGAATTGTTAGAAGCTGGTGTTCATTTTGGACACTTGAAAAGAAAATGGAACCCGTATATGGCTCCATATATCTTTACTGAAAAAAAAGGTATCCACATATTAGATTTGAATAAAACAATTGTACACCTTGACCAAGCGTGTGCAGCTTTAAAACAAATTGCAAAATCAGGAAAGAAAATCTTATTCGTAGCGACTAAGAAACAAGCCAAAGATATATTAGAAGCAAGAATCAAACCTACACGTATGCCTTACGTTGTGGAAAGATGGTCAGGAGGAATGTTAACAAACTTCGGAACGATCAGAAAAGCGATTCGTAAAATGTCTTCTATCGATAAGATGGAAGAGGACGGAACAATGAACACGTTATCTAAAAGAGAGCGTCTTCAGTTATCACGTACACGTGCTAAATTGGATAAAAACTACGGAACGATTGCCGATATGACAAGAGTGCCTGCTGCTGTATTCGTAATTGATGTTTTAAAAGAACATATTGCGGTGAAAGAAGCAAACAAGTTGAATATTCCAACTTTCGCAATGGTTGATACAAATTCTGATCCAAGAAATATCGATTTCATCATACCTTCAAATGATGATGCAACAAAATCTATTGATATTATTTTATCAAAAGTGGCTGATGCAATCATGGAAGGTCTAGAAGAAAGAAAGTCGACTAAAGATAAAGCAAAAACTTCGAAAGAGGCGACAACAGAAGTTGAAGCAGAAGAAGAACTATAATATTAATTCTTTAAAAAGAACAAAAAATGACGATTACAGCTTCACTCGTAAATGAGCTAAGACAAAAAACAGGTGCAGGAATGATGGACTGCAAAAATGCACTTGTTGAGGCAGAGGGCGATATGCAAAAAGCTATCGACGTGTTGAGAAAAAAAGGACAACGTGTTGCAGAAAAAAGAGCTGATCGCGATTCAAGCGAAGGTGCTGCAATTTCAAAGATTAGTGCTGACGGTACTGTAGGTGTTGCAATCATTTTAGGTTGTGAAACAGATTTCGTTGGTAAAAACGAAGGTTTCCTTGCGTTGGCTGACCAAATTGCTGAAAAAGCAATCAATTTTGATGATCTTGAGTCTTTCTTAGCATCAGATTTTGGTGGAATGACTGTAGCAGAGAAATTGATTGAGCAGACAGGTGTGATTGGAGAGAAAATTGAAATTACAGCTTTCGAAAAATTAGCGGCGCCATTTGTTGGAACATATGTTCATAACAACCGTATTGCTGCGTTAGTTGGATTGTCTGAGTCTGTTGATGGAGCGAAAGATATCGCGAAAGACGTTTCTATGCAAGTTGCTTCTATGGGCGCTACTCAATTGTCTTACAAAGATTTTGATCCTGCTTTTGTTGCTTCTGAAACTGAGGCTAGAATTGCAGCTATCGAAAAAGATAATGAAGAGTTAGGACGTTTAGGGAAAACATTGAAAAATGTTCCTCAATACATCTCAATGTCTCAATTAACACCTGAAGTAATGGCTGCGGCTGAAACTGAAGCAAAAGCGCAATTAGCTGCCGAAGGTAAGCCTGAGCAAATTTGGGATAAAATTCTTCCAGGTAAAATGGACCGTTTTATCTCTGATAATACGACATTGGATCAGGAGAAATGTTTATTGGATCAACGATTCATTAAGGACGATAAAATGACCGTTGCAGATTATGTAGTTTCAAATGGGGCTGCGTTGAAGGTGACAGGCTTTAAGCGTGTTTCCTTAGGATAATATTTAAATTAAAATCCTGACTTTTAAGTCAGGATTTTTTTTGCCCAAAAATTATGTACTGATAGACAAGAACTTAAGAAGTTGTTGAATCAAAACGATTAAAACCGAGCAAGAATGAAATACAAGAGGATCCTGTTAAAATTAAGTGGCGAAGCGTTGATGGGGGATAAACAATTTGGAATTGATAATAATCGTTTGGATGATTATGCAAAACAAATTGAAGAATTGCATCATGCGAAAGTAGAGATTGCAATTGTTGTAGGTGGTGGAAATATTTTCAGAGGGGTGCAAGCCGAAGCTGGAGGTATGGATCGTACGCAAGGAGATTATATGGGGATGTTGGCAACTATGATTAATAGTATGGCTTTGCAAGCTGCGTTAGAGGCAAGAGGTGTTTATACACGTTTGCAATCGGCTATAGAAATGAAAGAAATTGCTGAACCGTTTATTAAAAGAAGAGCTGTTCGTCACCTCGAAAAAGGTCGTGTGGTTATTTTCGGGGCAGGAACAGGGAATCCTTATTTCACGACGGATTCTGCTGCTGCTTTACGTGCGATTGAAATGGAGGCAGACGTTATTTTAAAAGGAACACGTGTTGACGGTATTTATACCGCTGACCCCGAAAAGGATCCTACAGCTATAAAATACGACACCCTGACTTTTGATGAAGCGTATAATAAAGGGTTGAGCGTTATGGATATGACAGCATTTACATTGTGTAAAGAAAATGACGTTCCCATCATAGTATTTGATATGAATAAAGAAGGGAACCTTAAAAAAGTTGTCGCAGGCGAAAAAATTGGTACCTTAGTGACCGTCTAAATATAATCAGTTTATGGAAGAAGAAATTGAGATGCTTCTAGACGAAGCGAAAGCAGGAAATCAAAAATCATTGGAGCACTTAGCTGCAGTGCTCGAAAAAATTAGAGCAGGGAAAGCAACACCATCTATGCTGGATAGTGTGCAGGTAGAAGCGTATGGCGCGGGTGTACCCTTGAATCAAGTCGCGAATGTCAATACCCTTGATGCGAAAACAATCACTGTTCAGCCCTGGGATAAATCAACCCTTGATGCTATTGCCACGGGAATTATTAACGCGAATCTCGGTTTGAATCCTCAAAACAACGGTTCTGTTATTATTATTAATGTACCCATGTTGACAGAGGAGCGAAGACGTGAATTTGTCAAAAAAGCGAAGGCAGAAGGTGAAAATGCAAAAGTAAGTATTCGAAATAATCGTAAAGATGCGAATGATTATTTGAAGCAATTAAGGAATGATGGTTTGTCAGAGGATGTTCAAAAAGGACTCGAAGCAACAATTCAAGAACTCACAAATGAGGCGATTGCACGAATTGATCAATTAATCGTGAAAAAAGAAGCAGACATTATGACCGTTTAAGGTGAATTGATGCATAAAATAATAAAGACTGTCTTTTAAGGGCGGTCTTTTTTTTGTGTTAAACTATTCAGAAAATGTAGGGCATAAAAAAACCTGAAAAGAGTTGGCTGATAGTCTTGGTAGCATATCTCTTTTCAGGTCACCGTGCAAGGAAATTAAAACCAAAAGCAAAATTAATTGCTTTCTACTCTATAAGACGTAGGAAGTTGAGAAAAGGTTGTGCTTTTTTTAATTTTTTATTTCAAATTTATAGCCTACACCTCTTAAGCTCTTGAAATAGATAGGGTTAGATGGTTTAGGTTCGAAGTATTTTCTAAAATTTAGGATGTAATTATCGATTGTTCTACTTGTCGGGAAATTATCTTTGCCCCAAATTTCATCCAAAATCTCGTCTCGTGATACAACTTCATTTTGTTTAGTAATGAGAAATCGTAATAATGCTAATTCTCGTTTTGACAAGGTTAAGGTTTTGCCTTGAGCAATGACTTGATAGGTTTTGAAGTTGATCGAATTATCTCCGAAAGAATAGTCCGTTATTTCAGCGCTTTGTTTTGGACGATTAATGAGAATGGCAATTCTCAGAAGAAGCTCTTCCAAATTAAACGGTTTAACCAAATAATCATCCGCACCCATTTTTAGACCCGTAATTCGATCGAGCGACGTTCCTTTTGCTGAAATGAAAAGAATAGGAGTTAGACTTTTTTTACGCAAGTTGGCGCATACATCAAAACCGTTTAGCTCGGGAAGCATTACGTCTAAAATCACAAGATCAAAACTATCATCAAATTTTTTGATTGCTTCGCTGCCAGTCGAAGCCGTTTCAACCTCATAATGCTCTAATTCTAGGTTTAAAGTCAATACATTGACTAAGCTTTCCTCGTCTTCGACTAGAAGAATTTTTTTCATTTTTGCAGTTGAATTGAATGATGCGTACAAAAATACTAAATTTAGCGGGTGATTGATGTCAACCGGGGAATTTTATGCCGCATGGCTAATCCCAAAATGAGATATAAAACAACGAATGAAGAAAGTCTATATTAGCTTGGGAGCAAATCTCGGGAATCGCATTCAAACGATCGAAAGAGCATATGAACGAATTAATTTGACCTGTGGTCGAATAATCCAAAAGTCCTCTTTTTACAAAACGCCGCCATGGGGTTTTGCCTCCGATCAAGAGTTCATTAATTCAGTTATTGCAATTGAAACGGAGTTGGATGTATTCGAATTGTTGCAATTCCTAAAGGAAATAGAGCTGTCTATGGGACGAAACCCACGAAAAAAAGCGGGTAACTATGAAGATCGACTGATCGATTTAGACATTATCGATTATGATCAAATTGTCCTCGAAACTGAATTTTTAAAATTGCCACATGACAAGATGCATTTACGGAATTTCGTCGTAATTCCACTCGCTGAAATATCGCCGAATTGGACTCATCCAATCACCTATGAATCAATATCTTATATTATTAATTTTTTAGCAAAAACAGATCCCATTGAACGGGTCGAAATTTAATGCTAAATATTCGTCTAAAAAACTTTGAATTTAGGGCTAACTTTTTCCTAGGTCAAAAAAAATACTTATTATTGCACTGTTTTTACTTAAATAACGAAAACAGATTTTAAAATCAGAGAGAATGAAAAAGCAAAGTTATAGAGGATTAGCTGCGATTACGCTTGCCACTGCTATTCTAACAGGATGTAAGTTAATTGGGGTCGTCGAGTACACCGTACAGCAAGACCCAGTTGAAATGCATGGTGATAGTGTGCGTGTAAACGTTACAGTGAAATTCCCAGAAAAAGGATTAAATAAAAAGGCCTCTGCGGAAATTGTTCCGAAATTAGGTGATAAATCCTTTAAAACCATTACTGTTCAAGGTGAAAAAGCTACAGGGAATGGACAAACAATCGCCTACAAGCCAGGTGCTACTTTTAATTATACTGACGTAATTCCTTATTCTCCGGATCTGGAAAATGCTGATTTAATGATTACGGGTAAAGTAATGAAAGGGAAGAAAGAAGAAGCTTTCGAACCTGTTAAAATTGCTGACGGTACAATCATCACTCCTTTATTGGTTCAAAATGATGATAAAGCACTTTTAGGTGTTGATCAATTTGTTAGAACAACTGAAGAAACGTATTCTGCTCAAATCAATTATGATAAAGGCAAATACAATGTTACTTCTAAAGAGATGAAAGATAAAGATATCGTTGATCTTCAAGCTTGGTTAACTGCAGCGCAGTCTAACCCTAAAGTAGCTCCGAAGAAAATGGTATTTGTTTCTTATGCGTCTCCTGAAGGTGAAACAACAGATAACGACCAGTTGGCAAGAGATAGAGCAAATTCTGGACAAGAAGCTGCAACGAAAATTGTTACAGCGTCTGGTTTTGAAGCGAATGGATCGTTCTATGGACAAAGTGCAAAAGGAGAAGATTGGGCTGGTTTTGAAGCTGCTGTTCGTGCATCTGATATCGAAGATAAAAACTTGATCATTCGAATTCTTGAAATGACAAAAGATCTTAACCAAAGAGAACAAGAGATCATTAAACTTTCTAAAACATATAAAGAATTAGAAAAAGAGATCTTACCTTCTTTGAGAAGAACGCAAATCAATGTTGTTTATGACAAAATTGGTTGGTCGGATGAAGAATTAAAAAACTTATCTAAAACAAAAGCAGATACATTAACAGTTGAAGAGTTGTTGTTTACAGCTACTTTATATGATGATTTATCTGAGAAGATGAGAGTTTACAAATTGGCTGCTGCTAATTATCCGCAAGATTGGAGAGGTCATAACAACGTTGGGTATGTTTATTACATGCAAAACGATTTGAAAAATGCTGAGTCTAACTTCAAAAAAGCGAATGACTTAAAAGAGAATCCGGTTACATTGAACAACTTAGGTATTATCGCTCGTATTAATGGAGATAGAAGCAAAGCGACTCAATTGTTAACGTCTGCAGTTTCTGCTGGTTCTGAAGTAAAATATAACTTAGGAATCATTGATATTCAAAATGGTGACTATTCAAAAGCAATTGGAAACTTTGGTGGAGAAAATACATTTAACAAAGCATTAGCTCAAACGTTAGATAAAAAATACACTGCTGCACTTTCTACTTTAGATGCTTCTGCTGATAAAGAATCTGCTTTAGGATACTACTTAAAAGCAATTATTGGTGCACGTCAAGACAACTTAGATATGGTTGTTAATAACTTGAAGAGT